>JAESQQ010000665.1 GCA_016765095.1 Planctomycetota bacterium
AACTCGATCGTGAAGCTTGGTGGCGGCCCAGCGGTGAAGCGGAGAGGCCTAAACCTCTGCCCTCGCAAGGGGTGAAAGGCGTAGTGGATCGTGACGAACGGGACACTGGTAGTGTGCGCTAGGGCTCTACGCTAGAGCTTGGTGGGCCCATGTCAGAGCGGGGCACGGGGGATAGCGAACCTCCACGGGCCGCGAGTTCGTCCCCCGAAGACAAATATAGAGAGCCACCTCCGATCGGATGGATTTGGGGACGACAGGGGTTCGTTTCACAAATTGGAACGGTTTTTTATACGGGTCGTGCCAGGTGCCGATTTTTCAGCACCCCAGATACGCGCCAACCATCCCCATAAGTCCTTTTCCAATAGGTGGCTCCCAGATCTGGACGAAGAGAAGGAACCACCCCTAAGAACCTTAAGGAATCACTAGTTAGGCCCTCGCCTGCTTCGTATTATTTGGCCAGCAGCGAGAAGTAAGAGCTGGAGGTTGCTATGCGAAACAACAACACCACAGTCGCGATCCTCACCCTGGCGCTAGCCACCGTCTTGACGGCCGGTTGCTCCAGTAAGAAGAGTGACCGGGGCAACGCCTCAACGGTCGCCCCGTCCACCTCGACCGCGCCGGTTAATACCAGCACGAACGCGCCGATCGCGACCACTAACCCGGTCCCGGCCACACCGGCCAAGATCACCAGCGCCATGGTCGCCAGCTTTGACCTCGACGAAGTGATCGAAGTCGACCTCGCGAGCCGCACGATCACCAACCGCTGGCCTGTGGGCAACGGTCCGACCGACCTTGTCAACGGGATCACGCAGACCTTCGTCGCGAACACCCTCAGCCAGGACATTACGGTCATTGACCGCTTGGCCGGCAACGTCAGCCAGACGATCGACGTCACCGCGGTCCCGATCACCGGCGTCAGCTTCCTCGGCTTCCTCGACAACATTCTCAAGCCAATGGTCCGCCCGACCGGGATTGGGATCACGCCCAACGGCTCGAAGATCTACTCGGCGAACCTGATCAACGTGACCGTGATCGACGGCCAGACGCTGACTCCCACCAAGAGCATTCTTGGCCTGAGCCCGATCTCACTCACGAGCTTGATCTCGAACCCGAGCCAAGCGCTCTCCGGCTTCCTCGCCGCTCCCGTCCAGGGCCTCGGCATGGCCAAGATCGCTTGCACCAACCAATACGCTCTGGCGACTTGCTTGATCACCGGCAAGGTCATGCGGATCGACGTCATGACCGACCGCGTCGTGGACTACATTGACGTCGGCCGCGCCCCCATGGGGATCGCGGTTGCGCGCAACAAGGCCTACGTGGCCTGCGCCCTCAGCCAAGAGGTCTACATTATCGACCTCGCGACGGGCATGGTGATCGGTCAGCTCCAGGCTGGCATGGTCCCGACCGACGTCGCAGCCGGCCCCAACGAGGACGTGATCTACGTCGCCAACACGATCAGCGGCGATATCACCGTGATCGACACGACCACCGACAGCGTGATCGACACGCTCCCCGCTGGCATGGCGATCTCGCAGATCTTCGCCCAAATGGGCATTACCCTCCCGACCGGCTCGGGCGGCGGAATCGGTGGCGCCCTCAACGGCTTCCTCCAGGGCTTCACGGGCGGCATGACCAACCCGAGCAGCTTCGGCGCCCTGATCAGCGGCGGCGGCGGTGGCCTCCTCTCGCCCGGCAACCTGATCAACGGCCTCCTGACCGGCTTCCTGGCCTACGCTGGAGTCAACCAGCAGGCGCTCGCTGGGCTCAACCTGCCCGGGATCGGAATCCTCTCGGTGGCTGTCGCCCACGACGACGACTACGTTGCCACCGGCAACGCC
This sequence comes from Planctomycetota bacterium, assembly GCA_016765095.1. GTDB lineage: Bacteria > Planctomycetota > J058 > J058 > J058 > NORP233. The sequence continues at coordinate 1,839 of JAESQQ010000665.1, forward strand.
CTCATGGGCGAGCTGGTGATCACCGACGTGCCGACCAAACAAGTCGACTCGATCACGGGGCTGACTGGCCTCGGACCCGTCGACATTGCGACCGTCTGGCGTAAGTAAGCTCGCGGCTCGGCGATCGCACGCCGAGCCAAACCAAGCTAGAGAGTGCCTCGATCGAGTCGATCGAGGCACTTTCATGTACGCATTCTCATGCTTCGGGAGAGACCGTGACCGAGACCCTGACCTGCAAGGACTTCGTCAGCCAAGGCTGGAGCGATCACGCCGAAGACTCAGACGGCGTCATGAACCGGTTCCCCGCCGGGATCGCGCTCGTAAGTGAGTCCAGCGACCTCCCGGGGCTCGCGGGCTTGATCACCCACGTCGCGGGTGAGCACCTCGGTCGCTGGGCCGACGGTCTCGCGCTCTTAGAGCGGCTCACCGGGCACGCGGTCTGTGAAGAGGGCTCGAGCCAGGCTCAGTCCATTGCGCGCTCCCAGGCGGTCCTCCGCTTCTGCGAGGGAGACCTCCCAGCCTTTGAGGCTGCGCTCAGCGGAGGCCAGCCCGCGGATCAGCCCGAAGCGAGCACCCGAGCTCGAGTGCTCGCTGTCGCGACCGGGGCCCTGGCAGGCCAGGAGCGGTTGAGCGAGGCCGTGGCGACTTTCAACGAGGCCCTGGCGCTCGTGAAGGAGGGCGTCAGCCCTGAGGACCCCGTCAACCGGGCGCTCGCGATCACGAGCAACAACCTGGCCTGCGAACTCGAAGAGACCCTCGATCGCGGCGCCGAGCAGGACGAACTCCTTGAGCTGGCGGCGCTAAGCGCGAGACGTTTTTGGGAGGTGGCTGGGACCTGGAACAACGTCAAAGTCGCGGAGTACCGGCTCGCCATGACCTACCTCGCCCTGGGTCGAGCCGAGCTCGCTTTGGAGCATGCAGGCAAAGCGCTGGCCCTCGCCGAGGCCAACGACGCGGGCCCCACGGATCGACTCTTCGTGCACGAGGCCTTCGCGCGCGCTCACCACGCCCAGGGCGAAGGCGAGGCAGCCTCGGCCCACCGGGACAAAATGGCCGGATATCTGCCCGACGCGGACCCCTCCTGGGGCGACTACCCCAAGGAGACGCTCGCCAAAGTCGACGCGCTCCTGGCCGGCTAAACGGAAGTTCACGATTCTGAGTGTTTGCGCAACACCGACACGTTCTCGCCAGCCGACCGAATCACGCGTTCCGTTCACTAAGAAATCAAACTTAGTAAAGCGGAGCACGATTCTGACCGGGGTCGCCTTCATGGCGAAATGGAGTCGTGAAACCACACTCGCAGGCGACCTCTCAGAATCGTGGCCTCCGGTTTAGCATGCTCCCCATGAGGATCCCCCCCATGAGCACCACCGCCGTGCCCCTGACTGAAATTCCGGGTGTCAGCCTCCGTGAGCTGACGGTCCACACCGACGAGCGCGGCTCCTTCGTCGAGACCTACCGCGCCGAGTGGTTCCCCGATCGCCCCAAAATGCTCCAAGGCAACCGCGCCGACTCGGTGGCGGGCGTACTGCGTGGACTGCACTTCCACCGCAACCAGGCAGACTACTGGTACGTCACTTCGGGACGTATTCTAGTCGCGCTGGCGGACCTCCGCCCAGGCTCCCCGACCGAGGGCAAGACGGCGACGCATGAGATCGGCGACGGGCTGCCCTTTGGGGTCTATATCCCGCCCGGGGTCGCCCACGGCTACTACGCGGCCGAGGCCTGCACGATGACCTACCTCGTCGACCAGACCTACGACCCCAGCGACGAGCTGGGGGTCACGTGGGACGACCCGGACCTAGGGATCGCCTGGGGCACCGAGACCCCGATCCTCTCGGGCCGCGACCAGCACAACCCGCGCGTGCGCGACCTCGACCCCGCGATCCTCGTCCCCTTCGCTAGCGCCTGATCGGGATCTCCTCGAGGAGCTTGCCCAGCGCCTCGACCCCGAAGCGTCGCCCGTATTCGGCGGGCCATTGCCTGCCGAGGCCGTTACGAGGCTCCAAGGTGTCGGCCCGGCGCCAGAGCGCGAGGATCTCCTCTTGGGGTCGTCCCTCGTAGAGGCCGAGCCCCCCGAGATACTCGTGGGCGTGGGCCCGGGTTGGCTCGCGCGCTAGGGCGGCTTCGAGGAGGGGGCGAATCCACTTTCGCCTAACTGGGTCTGGCAGCGCAAACCCGCAGGCCCCGATCCGGTAGTAGGCCCCCTCACTCGTGCGAAAGGCCCTCTCCCACTCCGCTCGAGCGAGGTCGGGGAGGTCCTCCTGCATGCAGACGAACTGATAGGCAAAGGCCCTGAACCCGAGCAACTGGGCGTCGAGGAGGGCCCCCTTCGCGATCGCCTCGTCGGCCAATCGAAGCGCCGTCCAAGGACTGTCGAGTCGGAACACGACCCTCAGCGAGAGGGCGCGCGGGTGAGTCGAGCCGTCAGCGACGGCCTCGGCCAGGATCTTGCTGGCCTTGGCCCGGGACCTAGACGGCTGCCCGAGCCAAACTCGCTGGGCGGTCGCGATCGCGGACTCGACGTCGGTCACCGCGGCTCCCCCGGCCTCTTCCCAGAGCGGCGGAGAGTCGTGGAGGTTCCCCATTCGCCAGACCAAGTCGCCCTCCAGCCTCGTCAACAAGCGACGTACGGGCCGCGAAGGGCGTTGATTGCGAGCCCAGGTGATCGCCTGCTTGCCCTCGGCGTAAATGTCGCGCCCGACCAGGAGCCGCGCTCGCCAGACCATCAGGACCAGGTCGTCGGGGGCCGCCTGGCGCGCGGCGTCGAGGTCGGCCTTGAAGTCCGCGTAAGGCGCGCCACAAGCAGAGGCCGAGAGGGCTCGCCCGAGGAGAGCCCTGGCCGGCTCTCCAACGTCGCGAACCCAGATCTCGACTTGAGCGGCGACGGCGTCGGGGGTCGGGAAGACAGCCCCCAGCCCGCGAATCGCCTCGACGTGCGGGGTCTCTCCAAACGGGGAGCGATCGGCGAGGGTCACGATCAGGAGGGACGCGAAGGGCGCCCGTTCCCCGATCCCGAGGTAGACCTGGCCGAGATCGGCGCGAGCAAGCTGCTCGAATCCGGCGCGGTGGCGCAGGGCGGCCCGCAGGATCTGCAGCTCGGCGTTTGCGGGGTGCTTGGCGAGGGTCGAGTCGAGGGCCGCTAGGAGCTCGGGCGAGACGTCCTCGCCAGCCCAGGCGTCGCTTGCCTGAGCCAAGGCCTCCTCCAGGCTGAGTGACTCTGGCGTCGGGCTAGGGAGCTCGAGGGTCACCGGCCCGGGTGGGGTCGGGGTCGGGGTGCGGGTCGGGGTCCCTGAGTTCAGCCCGGCCCCGGGCCCGGTCGCGGCCCAGAGCACCCCCACCACGAGGGCTCCGACCGCGAGCCCCGCGGCGAGCTTGGGGAGGAGACGCTGACGCTGCGTACCGGTCGGCTCCTCACCCCGGAGGAGGCTCTCGACGCGCTCCTTGAACCCAAGCGCGTCCACGATCCGATCCCCCGGCTCTTTGGCGAGGGCGTCGCCGAGGAGGCGGTCGTAGGGAGCGAGGGCTGAGTTAAACGAGCTCGGCGCGGGGGCGGGCGTGGAGAGCGCCAAGTTCAGGGTCTCCATGAAGGTCGCGCCCCGAAAAGGGGGGGCGCCGGTCAGGCACTCGAACAGGACCGCGCCGAGGCTGTAGACGTCTGCGCGAGCGTCGACGTCCTTGACGGTCAACGCTTGCTCGGGCGCCATGTAGGCAGGCGTCCCGATCAAGTCGCCGGTCGCGGTCAGCGATTGCTGGCCCAGGGGGCGAGCCAAGCCAAAGTCCGTCAAGCGGAGGAGGCCTCCGTCGAGCACGAGGTTGGCCGGCTTAACGTCGCGGTGCACGATCCCGAGCGCGTGGATCTCAGCCAGGCTCTCTGCGACGCCCGCGATCCAGCGAAGCGCTTGGGTCGGTTCAAGGGGGCCGTGGCGGAGGATCCGGCTCAGGTCGTCACCCTGACAGAGGTCCATCACGTAGTAGGGCCGGTTGTCGAGGTGACCGAAGTCGTGGATCCGGACCAGGCCAGGCGAGCTCACGCCCCTCGCGAGGCGCGACTCTCGGGTGAAGCGCTGCCGGCCTTCGAGGTCTAGATCCAAGCAGAGCTTGAGCGCGAAGGCTCGCCCCGAGGAGACGTGGGCGACTTGGTAGACGATCCCCTGCCCGCCGCGACCGAGCTCTCGCACGATCCGGTACTCGCCGATCTGCACGGCCTCGCGGAGAACGTCGAAGTCCCCAGATCCGAACGACATAACGAGCGGCTCGTCCACTCGCGCTAGGGCCTTCGCTGGCGCAAGACGAGGAGCCGCTCTGTCAGATCGCGGATCGCGTCTGCGAGGCCCTCGCGTCCCAACCGTGCCATTGCTCTCCTCCGAGGCTCGATCCTCGCACGGAGGGGCACCCTGGTCGGGCCCTACACGATTCACCAGATCGAGGTCCTCGGCGACCAGGCGGTCGGGGCCCTCAACGCGTGGTTCACGAGCAACGGGTTCGCGACCAAGGACCCCCAGGAGATGAGCTTCTTCGTCAAGAAGCGCTACACCCTTCCTCTGCCTGCGGGTCGAGCCCGGCAAGTCCCAGTCAGCGGGCTTCGCCCGCACGACCTCCCTCTCCCCGCTCCGGATTTCGTTCAAGACCAAGCGCCCCTTCTTCCCGCTCAAGCTCTAGAGTCGTGCGGGGACATTTCCGCTCTCGCTTTGCCTGCTGACGGACGAGCCGATCGACTGGAAGCGAAGCGCCAACACGCTCCGCCAGCTCGGCTTCGCGAGCGCGGTCAAGTTCGCGACTCCGCGCCGGCGTAAGTCACGCCGGCCTCCTTGAGGCGGGCGACCTCGGCCTCGATGTCGTCGGTCTCAAGCGCCAGGGTGCAGGGAGTTCCTTCCGGAGAGTGCTCTTCGACTACGATCGTCTTCCCGTCGGGAGCGTCGAACTCAACCCACTTTCCCATGTCGAGCGAGGGCTTTAGGCCAGCGAGGTGAGGAGTCGCTTGAGGCGGGCTGCGACGTCGCAGTCTGCGACTTCCTCCGCGAGTCGACCCACCTCCTTCCGCACGAGATCGAGGTCGCACTGGGGGCCGAGGAGGCGCACCACACTGGCAGCGTCTTCCAAATCGCGATCCCGAGTTGAGAGCAGCTTCAGGATCACGAAGTCCTCGGGGAGAACGATCGAGATCGTCTGCCTCGGAGTTCGCCTGAGAGCAAGCGCTCGAGGACGAGGGCGGCGTAGCGGGCTGAGCGGGGCTGGACTAGGTCCGCCACGTTGAGCCCTGTCGTCGAATCGTCACCGAGGAGCGAGATCCATGATCTCTCTTCGCCAGAACCAGTCGGCCGAAGGCCATCAGCTCCCGAATGGCTCGCCGCAACGTGGTGCGCTCTAGCGCTGCGCGTTCAAGACGTCGGTTCAACTCAAGGCGATCCATGAGGCAACTATAGCCAGGCGTTCTTCGGGACAGAAGGCTGATCCTTGGAGGCCAGCCGAACCTCAAGGGCTGATCACGCCTCGAGGGCCGGTCCGGGAGTCGCGATCTCGGGCCACTCTTCGGCCTCTGTCTCCACGTCGCCGACCGTCTGCCCGTCCGAGAGGGCGGAGCGGACCCAGGCGAAGTCGGAGACGTTTTCAGCCCAGCCGGCGAGGAGGTCCTGGGCGCGAGCGCTGCCCGTGGACTCGGCGTAGTCCTTGAGCAAGTCCTCGAGGTGGTCGAGGCGGCCCGCAGGGACGTTTGTCCAGAGCACCGAGTCGGGGTGGAGCCTCGAGGCGAGTTGACCCTCGGGGTCGTAGACCACGACCTCCCCCCCGGTCAGGCCTGAGCCCAGGGCGTGCCCGACCGGTCCCAGCACCACCCCCACTCCGCCGGTCATGTATTCGAAGGCATATTTCCCCACGCTCTCGGCGATCAGGATCCCACCGGAGTTGCGGACGCCGAAGCGTTGCCCCGCCTTGCCGGCGACGTAGAGCCGGCCCCCGGTCGCGCCGTAGGCGGCGGCGTTGCCGATCAAGTGCGGAGTGTCGTCTTGGTGGCGCGCTGCTGGGGCCGTCACGACGACCGACGCGCCCTCGCCCATGACCTCGGCCACGACGTCGTTGGCGTAGCCCTCCAGGCGCAGCGACATGCCTTGGGTCGCGGCGAAGCCGAAGCCCTGGCCGGCGACGCCGCGGGCCCGAACCTCGACGCTCGCGCCGGAGGGGAGCTCCCCTCTGGCTATGGCCCCGGCCAAAGTCGCGCCCACGGCGTGCTCGGCCTGCCCTAGCTCGCCGAGGTCGATCAAGGCCTGATCGCCAGACGCCAGCGCGGCGCGCGCCTCGCTGAGGATTCGCGCGTTGAGCGGCGACGGCTCATGGGTGGAGGAGACAGTCTTGCCGCAGGCTTGACTGGAATCCGAGCGCGGATCCTCGAGCAGCTCGGAGAGGTCGAGGCGATCCCAGCGGGCGTTGTTCGTTAGCTCCTGCTCGAGGAGGTCGACTCGGCCAACCAACTCGCTGGGATGCGTCAAGCCCAGGCGGGATAGGAGTCGGCGCACGTGCTCCGCCACGGAGAGCAGGTAGCGCCGAACCCCGTCGCGGGCTTCCTCCCGGCGCTCCTCGACCTGGGTCTTCTTGAGCTCTTTGTTGTGGCGGGTCATGAAGCGCTGGAAGACCTTCCCCATGTCGTGGGTGGTCAGGCCGACCGGGCAGTTGCCGACGTTGCAGCCCCGGCAGAACACGCAGTTCTCGGCGACGAGCAGCGCCGTCCCAAAGCCCACCATGTCGGCGCCCAGCGCGAGGATCTTGACGACGTCCACGCCGTACTTGATTCCCCCGTCGGCGACGATCGTCACCCGCTGCCGAAGGCCGTTGACGACTAGCGCTTGGTGGGCCTCGCTCAGTCCACGCTCCAGGGGAACGCCCGCGTGGAAGATCGACCCCGAGGCGGCCGCGCCGGTTCCGCCCGTGCAGCCGCTGACGGTGATCGTGTCTGCCCCCGCTTTCACGATCCCGACCGCGATCGTGCCGAGGTCCGTCACGGCGGGGACTTTGACCCCGATCGCGGCTCTGGGATTGACCGCGCGCAGGTGGCGGATCAGCTGCGCCAAGTCCTCAATGGAGTAGATGTCGTGGTGCGGTGGCGGGCTGATCAAGTCCACGCCCGGGCGGGTCTTTCGAATCGCTGCGATCTCAGCGGTCACCTTGTGTCCCGGGAGGTGACCCCCTTCGCCGGGCTTGGCGCCCTGACCGATCTTGATCTCCAGCTCGTCTGCGCCGACCAGATAGGCCGCGTCGACGCCGAATCGTCCGCTGGCGACTTGGCGGACACGGTTCCGGTCTTCTTCCCACGCGCCCCCCGGGTTTCTGCGCTCGTCCTCTCCGCCTTCGCCCGAGTTGGACATCGCCCCAAAGGAGTTGAACGCCGCCGCGATGGCCCGGTGGGCGACGGCCTGCAGGGCACCGTGGCTCATGGCCGCGCCGCGGAAGCAGGCCCGGATCACCTCGTCTGCGGGCGCCACTTCCTCGAGCTCGACCGGCGCAGGCACCGAGCGGAAGTTGAGCAGGTCGCGTAGATAGACCGGAGGAGTCTCGTCGAGGAGCTCGGTGACGCGCTGGTAGTCCCCCTGCTCGTCGCCGTTGCGAGCGACTTGCTGCAAGGCTGTGGTGACTTCCTTGCGGTAAACGCTCACGTTCCTGTTGCGGGCGAGCTTGTCCGAGTTGGCGGTGCACCGCTCCACGACGTCGCCGTGAATGTCCTGCATCGTCAGTCCGCCCAGGAGGGCGGTGGTGCCTGGCAGGTAGTAGTCCACGATCTGAGGCGAGAGGCCTATGGCCTCGAACAGGGCGGAGCCGCGGTAGCCGTGGATCGTGGAGATTCCCATCTTCGACATGATCCGGCGCAGGCTCCCCCGCAGAGCTCCGAGCACATTGGCTCGGGCCAACTCGGGCTCAAGTTTGGGCGTCTCGTCCGCCAGGTGGAACATGGCGTAGGGGTTCACGGCCGAGGCACCGTAAGACAGGAGCACGGCTAGATCATGGCCCTCGTGGACCTCGCCCGTCTCGATCACCAGGCTGCAGTCGCGGCGCAACGCGCCCTGGGTGCGTGAGAGGTGGCGGTGAATCGCGCTGGCCACCAAGAGCGCCGGGAGCGGATAGCGCCCGGCCTCGTCGGTGGCCGCGGCGCGATCGGAAATGATCAGGACAGCGGCCTCGCGCTTCCCGACGACCTGCTCGGCCTCCCCGAGGAGCTCCTGGATTCGATCACTGATCACTTCGTGGTGTCCGGTGTCGGTGAAGGTCGCGTCGAGAATGTGGGCACGCAGCTCAGGGTGTGTCTCGGCCTTGATCGCCGCCGCGTCCGCGTTGGTCAGCACAGGGCTCGACAGCTTGAACTGAGGTGAGACGCGGTAGGTGCCGCGACGATCGAGCTGAGGCGAGCGGCCGAGGAACACGGTCAGGTCCATTGCCTGACCCTCGCGCAGCGGGTCGATCGGCGGATTCGTGACCACCGCCACGATCTGGTGCAGGAAGCTGTAGAGGCGCGAGTTGTTCTCGCTAAAGATCGCCAGCGGCCGGTCGTTGCCCATCGAGTGCACCGGCTCCTTGCCGGCCTTGCACATGTTGCGCAGGGTCTGGACTCGCTCCCGGGTCCAGCCAAACGCGTTCTGGGCGCGGACGGGGAAGCCTAGTTCGTGCCCGGAAGGGGGGCGCCGGAGGAGCGTCGTCGTCGAGAGGTCGCCAAAGCGCAGCTCCTGATCGGCGCGCTCAATGACCCAGTCGGTCGACTCCTCGGGAGTGATCAGCCGGCCCGAGCCGAGGTCCGCGACGAGCATCGCCCCGGGCTCGAGTTGGCCGTCGGAGAGGATCTCTGCGGGATCTATGGGTACAGCACCGATTTCACTCGACACGATCACTCGCCCGGAGCGCTCCTGAACCCAACGCAAAGGACGGAGCCCCATTCGATCGAGGATCGCGACGAGCAGGTTGCCGTCGCTGGCGACCAGCGCAGCGGGGCCTTCCCAGGCTCCCAGGGTGCCCATCACCCGCTGGCTGGCTTCGAAGAACCGTCGACGGTGGGGGTCGTCCTCCTCCTCGCGCCAGGAGGGCGGAATCAAGCGGCGCAGGGCTTCAGCCAGGTCGTTGGCGCGCTCGGTGGCGATGAGCTCTACCGCCCGGTCGAGTTGGGCCGAGTCGCTGCCGCGACGTGCGAGCACCTTCTGTACGCCGAGGGGTGTCTGCACGTCTCGCACCGCGCGGGTCGTCGCGCTGATCGTGTTGATCTCTCCGTTGTGGGCGAGGAAGCGAAAAGGCTGAACGAGGTGCCAGTTGGAGAAGGTATTGGTCGCGAAGCGGAGGTGACCGAGGATCACGCGCGTCGTGAGGCGCGGGTCGCTCAGGTCTGGGTAGAAGCTGGCGAGCTGGCTCCCCGTGCACAGCGCCTTGTAGACGGTCGTTCGCGCCGAGAGCGAGGGGACCCGGACCTCGGGCATCGTGTCCTCAATGTGGCGGCGGACGAAAGCCAGGACGCTCGGGAGCTGCTCCTCGAGGCGGTGCCCGCGGCCGAGCAAGACCTGGAGAATGACCGGGACGTCCTCTCGGGCTCGAGCTCCCAGGACTTCGGGTCGAATGGGGACGAGGCGCCAACCCAGAGGCTTGAGGCCTTGACGTCGCAGGACCAGGTCGACTTCGCGCTGGAGATGCTTGGCGTTGCGCTCGCCAGGGAGGAGGTAGAGGCACCCCACCATCAGCAGCTCTTCGGGGTCCAGTCGCCGTCCCGGGGTAATGAAGCGCTCGAAGAAGCTCCGCTCGGGGCGGATCAGGATCCCCGCGCCGTCGCCGGTGTCGGCGATGCCGCCTCCTCGGTGCTCCATGCAGGCGAGGGCGTCGAGGGCGAGGCGAATCAGCTCGTGGCTGGCGTCCCTCTTGGGCTCAGCCAAGGCGACGATCCCGCAGGATCCCCTCCCTGGGAGGCGGTGTCGCTGAATGCCGCGCTGGATCATGGGTTCTGTACCTTGTGCCTGCTCCGCCAAGGCGAGCGCCCTGGGTCTGTGCGGTCCAGCGAAAAGGCCAGGAGCACGCTTCCGCGACTCCTGGCCTTGCTTGATACACCCGAGTGGATTCGAACCACCAACCTCTGCCTTCGGAGAGTAGCAAGGGTTCTGTTAGGGCGTCAGGGCTTACACCCCCAAGTCTAGCCGTAGTCAGGGCTTGCGGGAAGCGTGTAACCGCTCCCGACCGCTCCCGACCGCTCCCAACCGCCCGTTTTTGTCACCGTGACCAAAACAAACAACTACATCTGCGCTTTTACACAAAACTTCAAGCTGGACAACATCTTGGCTGCTCTAGACATCTGAGCGGACCATGCTATCTGCGCTTTTGCACAAAACTTCAAGCTGGACAACATCTTGGCTGCTCTAGACATCTGAGCGGACCATGCTAATTGTGTGACAGCCCGATCAACCAACGGGACGGAACAACATGGCCAAACTTAAAATACCGAACTGGAATGGGAAGGCGAGCTATTCTCGCGTTAAGAAAAGGATGCGAGTTACCTACCGCCTTCCCGGCGAAACGGAGTTCGTTAAGTATTACTGCAAGCATTTCTTTGCGGACGAAATCGAGAAACACAAGGCAATACGCGAAGGCTACATCAAGCACATCACCAAGGGGCTTCTGGCCGGTGGAGTCTTTGAAGTCAAAACTACCGAACAGGTTGATCAGCAAGCGATAAGGGTGGCCAGCGATGACATCACGGTTAGCGAGCTAGTTCGTGAATACCTCGACGCCTGCGAAAAAGGGATTAGCGGCGAAGAAGACTGGGCACCGAAGGCAGCATCTACCTTGGAGACTCAAACCCGTCGGGTCGTGGAGCAGTTTAGAATACATGTTGGGGGATCCAGGAAGATTGCATCACTCTTGAAGATCGATGTGGCTGACTTTGTTTGCGGAGTCATACTAAAAGAGAAATGCGACCGATCATGCTGCAACGGGCGCAGAGCAGAAAACGGCGGAAAGAAAGAAACCAAACAGCGCAGGGCGAACCCAATACGCAACATGCTGACATTTGCTGTCTTTAAGACCTGGCTAAGTAAGAACCCGTGCGAGCGAATCAAGTTCCGAAGGGAAAAAGGGGAAAAGCCTCCAAAGAAAAAGAAGCCATATTCCAAGAAGGATCAGGCGAGCTTGTTTGAAGTGGCAAAGAGTTTCCCAGCACCATTCATGGAAGACGTTTGCTACTTTGCTCACTACCTCGCGATGCGTCGCGGAGACATGGTCATTGGAGATTGGGAGCATTGGGATTGGGACAACCTGATCGTGAACGTTCGGCGACAGAAAACACAACATTCAAGCGAGGTTGAGATTACACCTATCCCAATGTCGCCTCAACTATATAGGCGCTTCAAGCACAAGAAGGGGGCGAAGGGAGCCATAATCACCTACACGCGCATCAAGGGAACAGGAGCGACAAAAATCCTTTGGCCTACCCATGAGAATCTGAAACGCCTGGCAAATGAGAACGGCAATACTGGGGCAGCCAGACTCCTTTCCACCCAGCACGACGTGGAGATTACCGAGGCCGCAGTTCGGAAGCGGTTAAAGCGCAAGATAAAGCTCACGCAAGAGGCCGAGAACCGCAAGCACCTCCTAACTGCTCTCAGCAAGCACATGCGGAGCATCTCCGAAGAGGCGGGGGTCTACGCTCCCGAGGACAGGGCTCTACATCGGTGGCGACACACCTTTGCGGTGGAAACTCTACAAGCTGGTATTGCTCCGGCCCACGTTGCTCGAATGATGGGTGACAGCTGGAGAACAGTAGAGGAAAACTACGCTCAGTACTATCCGACTAGCACGGACGGTGGCAACACCAACATCTTCGGCCTCAAACTGGACGACCTCGACCAAGACGGATCAGACGAGGCCGTCGCTGTCTAATCCCCGTGCTTTTCAGGAAACGCATCTCACTCACATCTTGTGCGAGTGAGGTTGTATGTTTAATCGCACCGGGAACGGTATCATCTTGGCTGCTCTTGAATACCGGGGCTTCCGTGGCACCATAACGACATGGCGACGTGTTCAGACAATCAGACTTCAAGACGCAAGGCGATACTATATTTTGACGGCAGGATAAGGCCGTTTGCAAAACAAGAGCTACAGGAGATGTGGGGCTGCTCGCCGGACACCATAGAAAAGCTGGTCAAAAACAATCTGCTGCTTTGCATCAAACCGGCAGGAAAACCCCTTTACCCGGTGGACTCGGTATACAGCTACGTTATGAAGCTGCGCGGGGATCTCTTTTAACCGGAATGCTGCTATCCCAAGACTCACGTAGCTCTATCTCTGGCGTATCTCTCCTGGATCTGAACTCCAAACACGTCACTAAAGATTCGTCATATATTGAGGCCCGTAGAGCCCCGCTACGGGCCTCAAGCAAAATCTTCGACTCCTACTACCCCTCCCGTCGAAAACACCGTCCTCACAAACCGTTGGTACCAAGGCACTTGCATCGCCGCCGGAGCCCTCGGCGTAGTAACCCCTTTGCTACCCATGACTTCCGGGTGCAGCCCCGAAGGGGCGAGCCGGCCAAAATGAAGCCGCAGGCGTGTGCAAAAACAATAATCCAACCGGATGGCAATACCATCCTTTGTTTTGTTTGTTATTTTATTCTTGACACAGCGTATAGAGTAGCGTTTAATTAAACTGTATGGTTTTAATTGATAGTAGCTCTGCCAAGTTCATTTGCCGTGTTTGTTTTGAACACGGATTCAAGGTTATGGCAGAAAAGCCACTCGCTAGGTGTCCAGTCTGCGACTCGCTGTCTGCTTTCACCGACGCCATTGCGATGATTATTCCAGGGGCACCAGGCGACACTAGAACAATCCCCGATACAAAGCTGATTACTGCCGCGCAGTTGACTCGCATGAACCGGCAGCTTATTCAATTGAGCGACGAGTTTCACGGCATTACTCCAATTCCGGTTGGCCCTAGTTTCTTTATGATGATCGCCGGGCCATCAGGCTCCGGGAAATCCACACTCGCCGTTTATTACGCCCAGGAGCTGGACGAGAAATTGGGGCCGGTTCTCTACGTCGCCCTTGAGGAAGGCCACGGTCAACCTATAGGCGACCGCTTTAGTAGGGCTGGCTTAACTTCCGTGACTGTCCACGTTGGCCTATTGAGTTCCTGTGAGGATATCCTGGCCGCCGCAAAGGAAGTTGGTGCAAAGACGATCATCTACGACTCGTTCTCGATGATGAAAGTCTCTTTTCACGACCTGGCTAGGGTTGCGCGGGAGGGCGATATCAGGGTGAGCATCCTAGTAAACCACTGCACAAAGAAATTGGGGCCAGACGGCAAACAGGATATTGCCGGAAAGCACGAAGTCTTTTACTACATGGACAGCGTGATCTATGTTCACGCCGAGCCTCGCTGGCATTATGAAACACTAAAATCCAGGCAAAAGGAATTTCTGCATGGAGAAGTAAAGCCAATTCCGGTTGGCTGGATTGGAGGAGATGAATGCAACAGCACGTCGTAGTTCCGGCCCCTGAAACTGAGAAATGGGGCGATTGCTTCTTCTGCCTTAGTCGTGAGACTATGCGGGAAGACGTGATCAAACAAACAAACAAGAGGGGCGGGAGAAACCGCTTTAGCGGGATGCCATATTGGCAATGCGATTCCTGCAAAATGACGTTGTTCGTTAATCGAAAGCGCGGTCACCTTGGCGTCGAGCTGTTCAAGCACATCTTGAAGAACATTAGCGGCCCTGAACTTCGTTATCTGGTCGATGTTGCCCAAGATGCGGTTGGTGCATCGGCAGTTTACAAGTCTGCCGCTGACCAGTTTATCGGTGGTTTGAGGAACATTGCGGAAACAGCAAAGACTCCCGAAGGAAGTCCAGTGAATTCCAATGTCTAGCCTGGGTCAGACTTTCGATGCGGTTTCCGCAGTAGCGATGAAAGCGAAAGCCGCCGTTACCAGTACACCAGTGAACCCCACGCGTTTTGGTCCTCTGGGCGCTCCAATCGTACAACAAACACCAAAACCGCTCAGTGCGGATGCTATTCCCGACAATAGGACTAGGGACTACAGCTACCAGGAGCTACTCGACTACGCCAATCGCGCAAAGCACGAAGGGTACAACGAGGCGCGGACGGACAACAATCTGAGGCTTTCGGAGATGAGACTTAGAGAAGCAGAAAGCTCAGGGGACAAGAGCTTCTGGATGGGTGCCCTCCTCACCGCCGTCGTCCTGCTAGGCGGCTTCACTGCGATAACTGTTTGGAGAAGAAAATGACCCCGAGCTAATCGGAGTACAAAAATCTAGCGCCGGGCGATATTGATGTCAAACCCGGACGCTAGTAGCACAAGCTATGCAATTAACTATACCAAAAACACGCGCGAGCGCAAAGATTAAATCAGGACGCAATGAGCCATGCCCTTGCGGCAGTGGGATTAAGTACAAGCGTTGTTGCCTTGAGGGGAAAGCCTCCCAGGCCAACAAAGCACCCGTGCCAGTTCAAGGCACTCTGTTTTGTTTCGAACAAAGCCCAACGATCTGTGCAGAGGCCCCCAGGGCCGATCTCGATAATACTAATGTATTTACTCAACCATCCATCAGAAAAGAATCAACGAAGTGTATCTGCGGAAAGCACCGCCCGATTGAAGAGTGTTGCTTGCTCACTGCGAAGCCCGACGAGCGCGAGAACATCTTGCTCCTCTATTACAACATTCAGGATACCTATGCTGGCCAGGCAAGGGAGAGGTTCGGCGTCATTGCCAGCATGGGGAACCGACCAATCGAGTCAATCCAGTGGTCACAGGTTCCGCGATCCACGGTGCTTTGCAGGGATTGCTCGGTGTACTTCGAGGGGTGGATTAAGGACGGAGCGAAGATGCCAGATACAATCTCGCCTGTTTCCTGCGACACCTGGCGATGTCCGGCCTGTGCGAAGGCGATGAGCTATGTTATCTCAAAGAGGCTTGCAAAGGAAAACCTCCGATACTTCGCAACCCTGACCTTTGATAAACGGAAGCTCCAGCGCGAGGGTTGGACGGCGTTGATGTTGGAACGTGATCTGACCAGACGTTTCCGCAAGCTAGTCCGCAAATTTCGCAAGACATTTGGTCGATTCGAGTACTTCCTGGTCGTGGAGTGGCACGAAGATCGTTGGCCGCATATTCACTTTGTCACTTGCGATGATCTCCCCGTGGACGAGCTACTCGCTGCGTTCGATGATGGTCGGTGCTGCCCCGATTGTGGGATGAAGGACATCCGCTACCTCAAGCGGAAGAGGAAATGGAAATGCTACAAGTGCAAGAAGATCGTCAAGCCGACAAACGACCTCGAGAAGCTCATGCGTGACCTCTTGAGCAAGGCTACGCAGCTACCAAGTACTGTCCGCAGAAAGAGGACTAGTCGTCGATATAGAACCGATCCTTGCCGCGCCCTTGTGGAGTTGTACCGTCGCGTAAAGGGATTTGAGCGAAACGTGATGGGGTGTCGGATAGACGACGCCTGGTATGTCGAGGATAGGCGGGGGTCTGAGGTTGTTGGCAAGAAACCTGCGAAAACCCCGGCGTTCTTGCTGGAACCGATCATCGATGAGCGTATCTACGACGCTCAGAAGAAACTTAAGGGCTACATCAAGACCAGTGACGCAGACAACATCACGAGTACTCGTTACCGCATCCGCCGGCTAGGCCGGATCAAACGTATGCTTGCTGAGCCCTGCCATCTTTGCCTCTGCATGGAGCCCGCACGGCACGTCGAGATGGTTGATGATGGGATCGATGCCGACGTCGATCCGCTAGAAACATTCTCCGAAATCAGAAATCACGAATTGTCTGCCTATCTGCTTGAGCAGTGGTTAGTTCACAACGCCCCAGCCTGCGGCTTTGGAACCCAGCACAAGGTAAAGGCAATCGTCGGGTATTCCGACATTCAGCGAATCGCAAAGTATTTCAGAAAGGAGCTACTTAAGCCAGAACAGTTAATACCGGACTTTGCTTCGGGCCTTCAACGTGTTCGCCCCTCCGATGACTTTTATCAGGTGCCTGAGGAAGAGGTTGAGGTCGTCCCCGGCCTGGCGATCAAGATTCCGGAGCATTGCGCTGACACGGCGGTATTCCTAGAGCGACAGAAGGCCGAGTTCACGGAGCAGAGAGACTCTGTGCGTCTGAGAGATGGAAGCCACACATCATGGGTTAGAC
This sequence comes from Planctomycetota bacterium, assembly GCA_016765095.1. Lineage (GTDB taxonomy): Bacteria > Planctomycetota > J058 > J058 > J058 > NORP233. The sequence continues at coordinate 18,006 of JAESQQ010000665.1, forward strand.
AGTTCACTTTGGGGTATAGACCTGTTGGGAGCTACTACACAGCAGAGGGTCTTTATCGAACGCGCCCATTGTTGTCATCACCCTTCGGTTCTAAGGTTTCCTCCCCTCGGCTCTATTTTCAGGATGATGGAAGCTTGGACGTCTATCAGCCTGGTCTTGGAACGGAGAGCGGCATCGACTGGTATTGCCTGCGCTTCGGCCCAGATTGCGAACTAAATGCCGTTGAGCGTTTTGATAGCTACACCCGCCAGTGGCTGACCGATCAGGAATATGATGTCCCCGACATTTTGGTTGATGATTTAGTTCGGTATCTTGTCTGGGACCGTCATAGCTGGAAGCAGGAGCCGGGTGTAAAGCTTTATGATTTCATCGATTCAGTTTGGCCCAAAGTCGAGGGGTTTGCTTCTGATAGAGATGTCCTTATTTGCTACCAGGACGACAACCAAGACGTATTCTCGTGGGACTATGCTGGGCACTTTATTGCTCACTACACTAGCTCTGCGGCTAAGTGGAGAAATAGGGTCGAGCACCCTTGGTTTATTGCAGCTAAGGAAGATGCCGCAGGGAGGCTGGCCGTTGGGATCGGCACAGATGTGCTTTTCAGTTACGTCGATGACGAATTGCCTTTCTAGCGCAGTAGCCTACTACCTAGCAGAGTGGCCTGCTGCGGTTTCGAAGACTTCCCTTTTTGAAAAACTGGTTTGTCTCCGACGAAGACGCCGGTCGCGCCAGGAAAATCCTCAAGCGCCTAGGCCGCTATCACAACAGCGTATTCTGCCAACCTGTAGACGTCGTGAGCAAGCCGGTATGCGCGTTAGAGGACACCGCTGAGGAGGAGGAAGACGACGAGGAGGAATACGAAGAAGAAGACGAGTAAGACCGTTTTAGGCAATCACGTCCCCAAAGCAGGCAGCGCATCCGCGCTGCCTGCTTCTTTTCTGGCCGAACCTCAACCGCTCCGCAGTGTATTTGCACCTTACGCAGTTGCGACCCATCTGATCCATAGGATTAGCTTCGGTTACTGTGCAATACCTAATTCACGGTAACGGAGAGCGTGGCGGACACAGCGGTTCCAGTGGCGGAAACTGCCGCCACATCAATTTGGAATTGCCCTGTTATCATTGGCAACATATGCACCGTGGCAAAGCCTGTGCTGTCTGTTGTTACGTCAATTGTCCGAGCTACCACTGTAGGGTTAGTGGGATCGTCTTGGAGGGTGCTTCCGCCCGACGCGGTTGTGATTTGCCACCTGACGAGTTGTCCGGGAATACCATTTCCGCTCTGATCGTTCGCAGTTACTGCCATCGAGATCAAGTTACCGACAATTCCCGATGGGGTGGAGTTGACAGCACTCAGGGCAGTTAATACGGCTGCTGCGGTTGCAGTTTCCGTGACTTGAAGCGTGTTGCTGGTTTGTCCGTTGAAGGTTGCTACTAGGGAGATATTGTAGGTGCCAACTCCGCTATTCAATCCAAAGACGAGGGTTGGGGCTGGGCCGCTGACCGTCAGCGATAGGTTCTGCGAGCCTCCATTTGGGAAGGTCGCGGTAATATCAATCACCGCGCCAATCGCATCAGCGCCGCTCTGATCCTTCACGCTCAACACGATGTTGATCGTGCTTCCCTCCGGTGCAGTTTGATTGTCACCGCTCACAACGGCTAGCACTACCGTAGAAGGAGGCGCACCACCACCCCCGCCACTACTTCCTCCGCATCCTTGATAGCTGAACGCAGCAAGGATGGCGATAAAGACCACAGTAAATCGAATCAACATAATTCCGCTCCTGGCACTTCATGCGCCAATCTTGGGTGACCCAAATAGCGGAATTTGAAAACAAACTGGCGAGGCACAAAAAAAAACACCGACTGCCGCCACGCCGCAAGCCAGGGACACCACATCCCCATCTACAAACGAAGCGACAGGCGATGCATAAGCAGCGCCCGGCTTCGTCGGCGTAGATGGGCAGGAGCATTGCTGCTCCGAGGCAGGAGCATTGCTGCTCCAGGTGGTGTTTTGGCTTGCCCGCCGAAACCATCCGAATTCCAAGGAATTCGGCAAGTTCTATATTTGTAACGAGTTAGGCTGTTAGGCCCCTCTCTTTCACCCGGCATGTTCCCATGGCGAGCCTTGAACCGCTAGTGCATAGTCCCGCGTTCTCTGTTCCACGTTTTCAAGCATGTATTTCGAGCTAAGCGTGATAATGTTGCGCCGGGAGGAAAACAATGCCCAAGAAAATTAACTGGAAGGCGGATAGACCGTCGGCTGACTACACCGATGTCGAGTTGCAAGACACTTCGATCTTTAATGCCATGAGGGATAGCTTCCCTGGGCACGATGATGCCGTCGTCCTTTCGCTAGTCAGAAGCTCGGTCGATGCGCATTGGGAGCTACAGCATGCTGGGCGCGTGAAAGAGGCAATCCTTCACGTTTTTGAACTTCTGAATAGCAGCGACGGAGAGTTGATCATCACCACGAGTGGAGATCACCGCCCACTGCGCACCTCGCCGAGCGCCCAAAGATCATCGGCGTCAGCCCAAGCCAGCGGTGGCGGGCGTTTCAAACTCGCTGATTATGTTCCCTTCATCGGGCAGGAGTTTTCTGAGACTCCTGGCGTAAAGAAAAAGGAACGAAAGGGAACCTATACCCTCAAGGTAGAAAAGCCAACAGAGGGCTCCGCTAAGCCTGTGACGCTACGCCTAGTGCAAAACCTAGAAAAGGGAAGCGCACCCGACATTGTCTTTCCGCGCCCAAATGGCGCGAAGGACACGAAGAAGACACGATACGTTGACACCGCAACCGACGTGCTGAAGCAAAGCATGCTCAGTCTTCCCAAAACACCCGGCGTCTACTTCGGCTTAGGTTCCGCTCAGAAGGACATCGTTTGACACCATTTGAGTACGGAAAGACCCTTGGCGTCCGCTTTAAGGCTGGAGCTTCCGACGTTGACATCGCTAAAGAGCTAGCCGAAGTAACGGTTGATGGAAAGCATCCGACCCCGAAACAGTTTGGGGAAATTCTCTCCGGCATGCACAACGGAGTGTTCGGCAGCCGTCTGGTTGAGGCTGAGAACATAAGATTTAATACCTTCATGGTATCGGTTCGCCAGAAAGACGCCGAACGACGGCAGGAACGAGAAGATAACAGTGAGAAGGCATGAGCATACTTCTTGCTGAAGGTCAAACGTCGGACGTTGCAGCAATCATCAGCGCGGTGTTTGCGGGGTTCGCCGTTTTGGTTTCCCTCTTCTCCTTGTGGCGCTCCGAAAAGGCCAACGAGAGAGCGGCGGACGCTGACAGCCGGGCTAACAGTGCTGCGGAAAGCTCCCACCTGGTTCAACTTGCTGAGGTTGAATACACTATGCGGGCAAGCATTGATGCATCACGGATTCGGTTTGAAGACGTTGCGCTACAGCATGCCACTGCGCTCTCAGAGAAAGAGCGTGACGAGGCTTACGAGGATATCAAAGGGACAACGGCTGAGGCTTACATCAATGCCTATGAGGAAGCCTGCACCAAATACACTGACGGGAAAGTCGACAAAACCCGGTTTAAGAAGACCTATCAGGTCGAGTTGCGGCGCTTGGCGGACTCATTCCCGGATGTATTCGCTGGTTCCAGCAATCGCTATGCGATCAAGAGCGTCTACGACGAATGGGAAAACACGGAGGCGTAGGCGTGTAACTTGGCTGGCACAATGCCAGTGAATTCGACTGGCCTAGTGTCAGAGGAGAGGCCATGAAGAAGCAGGGCAAGAACAACACAGCATTCAATGTCGGCGACAAGGTGAGGCTGAACACCAAGCCTAACACTCCGATCATGCAGGTTAAGGAGATTGTCGTCCCAAGCGATATTGAAGCAGTCACCACAAAAAGGCTGACCGTGATTAAGTGCCAGTGGTTCGACCGCAATAAGCTCCTCGACGGTGAGTTTTCGCCTGAGTCCCTCGTGCCTGCCTGATACCCAACGCGAAGAACCTCCGTGACGGATTACTTGCTGTTGCTCTGGCTCGGTGTCCAACTGTTCGTTCTTGGAGACTTGTGGTTATCATGTGTATATGGAAGACTATATTGAATTATCTGAATCGGATCTGAGTGAAATAGTGACCCTCGCTAGGACAATCGGAGACACCCTCTTACCAAACCAAGTTGACCAAGCGTCTTTGTGCGCTGATCTCGTTGAGAAAGTGGAGTTTATTATGGGGAAGCGCAAGTTCCCGGACCCTGACGATGTTACTGCGAAACGTCCTGTTGTTTTCGTCCCTAGCGTCATCGTGTATGACCTGTATGGCGATGGTAACAACGGTGAGAAGGTAGAGAAGCTCAGCAAGAAGGTTCAGCATTGGATCATTAAGGAGGGAATGAAGAAGAGGGGAAGCAGAAAAGCGTGGACGGACGTCTATCCGGTTCGGGCATACCCCTCCGCTGATTGGGCAGGGGTCGTTTTTGTAAAGGTGTTCTAGTCGCGGTGAGGCGACCCCTCTAACGACCCCCTTTTTGTCACCGTTTTGGTCACCGACGAAAAGGGCCAGGGGCCACCTTGCGGTAACCCCTGGCCCTGTCTCATACACCCGAGTGGATTCGAACCACCAACCTCTGCCTTCGGAGGGCAGCGCTCTATCCAATTGAACTACGGGTGCGAGCGAGGCGGAACGCTACCAGACGATCGACACCCCTTCAACGGACACAGCCAGCGGGGGCCGCCCGAGGCGGCGTGGACCCTCAGTCCCCCTGCGGCTCGAGAGCCGCGCGGACGGCGTCGCGGAGGCTCCAACTCGAAGGGCTTGGCGAGGAACTGGGCGCGGGGAATCGAGGCCACGTCCTTGGGCTCTGCGTATCCGCTGACCATCACGATCGGGAGGTCACTGGCCTCCCCGCGCAGCGCCTCCGCGAGCTCGACGCCGCTCATGTGGGGCATCGTCATGTCGACGATCACGAGCGAGATCTCAGCTCTGTGCTCCCTGAACATGCTGAGGCCCGCCTGGCCATCCTCTGCCACGAGACAAGAGAGCCCCATGAGTTCCAGTGAAGCCACGAGCACCTCGCGCACCTCCTGCTCGTCGTCCACGACGAGCGCGGTCCCGCTCAGCGCCACGCCAGCCTCAGGCTGCTCGTCACCCTCGTTCACGTCCGGGGAGTTCGGCGGCTCTCCGGCTGGGAGCAAGACTCGAATCACGGTCCCCTCCCCAAGCGTGGACTCGGCCTGAACCACGCCTTGGTGCCAGCGCGCGATCCCGATGACGGCGGCCAAGCCCAAACCCCGCCCGCTGGCCTTGGTGCTGAAAAAGGGGTCAAAGATCTTGGCGAGGGTGTCTGGAGCCATCCCCATCCCAGAGTCCTCGACCTCGAGGAAGGCGTAGGTCCCGGCGAGCCTGTTCCTGCCCAGGAGGCACTTCTCCAGCGCCTCGCTGTCGAGGTCGACGCGACCCGTCCGGATCGCGATCGTGCCCGCCTCCCCGGCCAGAGCGTCCGAGGCGTTGATCAGGAGGTTCATGACGACCTGCCGCAGTTGCGAGGGGTCGCCCTTCACGAACGCACCTGGTTCGAACTCCTCAACGAGCTGCGCCTTCTTGCTCAGAGACGCCGAGACGAGCCGTGGCAGCTCCGTCGCGATCTCGGAGAGGTCCACCCTGGCGAGGTCGAAGCTCCCTCGGCCCGCATAGGCCAGCATTTGACGAGTCAGCTCGGCCGCTCGGTTGCTCGCGGCCTTGATCCGTTTCAGGTGCTCTTGGACTCCGCTCCCAGCGGGGAGCTCACGGCGAGCGATCTGAGCGCTCCCGAGGATCCCTGCGAGCAGGTTGTTGAAGTCGTGCGCGATCCCCCCGACGACGACCCCGAGGCTCTCGAGCTTTTGGCTCTGCTGGATCTTGGCTAGGAGCGCGGCCTGCTCCGCAGCCTCCTGGTGGCGCACGGTGACGTCGGTATCGGTCCCGACCATTCGCACGGGCTCCCCGGCCTCGTTCCGCACCACGACCTTCCCCCGACCGAGGTTGAACCGGTAATCCCCCGACTTCGTCCGGAGCCGGCCCTCGCACTCGTAAGACGGGGTCTCTCCGGCCAGGTGAGCCTCCCTCGCCTCCCGCACGCGCTGGAGATCGTCTACGTGCAAGAGCGCCTCCCAATCACTCATTCGAGCGGGGAGCTCGTCGCTCGAGTAGCCAAGAGAGGAGAGCCAGCCCTCACTGAACGAGAGGCGATCGCTCGGAACGTCCCAGTCCCAAGCTCCGTCGCTGACCGCGTTCAAGGTCAGGCTGAGGCGCTCCTCGCTCTTGAGCAGCAACACCTCGGCCCGCTGTCTCTGTGCGAGCTCGACCTGGCTCAACGCGCTGAGCTGGGCAGTATTCGAAGGCCTGAACCTCAGCGTGGCGTTTCAAGAGGGGAGCTGCGAAGGACTGAAACTCCAGGCGCGTAACGACGTCGGAGCTCTCGAACAGAGAGCGAATCGAGTCCAGTTGGTTGCGAACCCCCTGAAGCTGTCCGGCGAACGCGAGCGTACGCTGCTTAGCCTCAAGCTCGATTCGCGCCCGAGCCACGTCGCCCTCTAGGCGCGTCACGACGCGCCAAGAGGCGAAGGTAAGAAGCGCTCCGCACACGAAGGTGGCGATTGGAGCGACCCGCAATAGGCGACCGCTGAGCCTCACTGTCATTCCCCGAGATCCGACCTGACTCCTTAGTATTGGCTGGGTTGCCCCCAGACGCCATTACATCCTCGGACCCCCGACGCGCGTCGCTCGATTGACAGCCCTGCAGAGGACAGGCACCATGCCTTCAATGCCCGAGACGCTCCGCAAGATCCGAATCAAGAAGGTCCTCGGTCCGATCAACGCCGGGACCGCCGTTCTGCTTGGGAACGACGAGAAGACCTTCGTGATGTTCATTGGGACCTTCGAGGGCGCCGCGATCCTGCGCGAGCTCAGCGACGAGCCACCCCCCCGGCCCATGACCCACGACTTGATCGATCACGTCCTGAGCGGATTCGAGATCGTGGTCACCAAGGTCGTGATCTCGAGCATTGTCGACAACACCTTCTGCGCGACCCTCGTCCTTCAGCAACGCTGCAAGGCCGGCGACGAGTGGAACGGGCTGACCAACGAAGTCCACATAGACGCGCGTCCGTCCGACTGCCTCGTGATCGCCCTCAAGAAAGGCGTCGAGATCTTCGCCACCGACGACGTGCTCAGTAAGGTCCACGACATAAGCCAGGGCCTCCAGCTCCCCGAGGGCGGAAGCGGCGACGAGAACCCCTTCGGGCTCCAGCAGCTCGACCTCGGCCTCGAGCAGAACGGCCCGCAGCTCGACCTCGGCCTCGAGGACGGTGGCCTCGATCTCGGTATCGGGGACGCGGGCCTCGGGGACGCGGGCCTTGGGGACGCGGGCCTCGGGGACGCGGGCCTGGAGCAGAGTGGCGACGAGGACGACGACTAACAGTCCTCCCGTGAGCACCCTCGAAGAAGCCTTCGCGAGCGGCCGGCTCCTCCGCCCCGACGCCGCGCTGCCCAACGCACTGCAACTCGTCCAAGCCCTCGCTGCTTGGGTCGGCGCGGACCCAGCCCCGTACCAGCCCGTCCCGCTCCTCGCCGACTTGGCCGCCACCCTCCGAGAACGCCCGCGCCTCGTGTTCGTGCTGATCGACGGCCTCGGCCTCTCGACCCTTGAGCAGCACGCCGCCCCCGACGGGTTCTTGCGGAGCGCCCTCGCCCGCGGCGGCGAGCTCCGCTCTGTGTTCCCGTCCGCGACCGCGGCCGCGATCACGACCCTCTCGACGGCGCGCTGGCCTGCGGCGTCATGCATGTGTTGTTCGCCGAAGGCTTCGCCGAC
>JAESQQ010000062.1 GCA_016765095.1 Planctomycetota bacterium
ACCCCAGGAGGGGAGTCGCGAAGCGAGGAACGAGCGCAGCGACGGGGAGCCCTCTCCCCCTAATAAAGACAGCCCCACCCCAACCAAATCAGGGGGGCCCTTCGGGGGGGACTGAGTCCCCCCCCTTGGGGTGAAACCCCAGGAGGGGAGTCGCGAAGCGAGGAACGAGCGCAGCGACGGGGAGCCCTCTCCCCCTAACAAAGACAGCCGACAGGATCGGGGCGCTCCAGCGTCTTCGGGGCTCCCCACTAACCCGAGGCCTCTGCTCATGTCCCTCTCTCCTCTGCACTTCAGCGCGGTCGATCCCCAGGATCCCGCCCTGGAGGCGTTCCTGATCGCAGACCCCTGGCCCTTTCACGGGACCGTCCAGCACTCTGCGGAGAGCGTCGCGAAGTCCGTCGCGAGCGGGGCCTACGAGGGCCCCGACAACGAACCCCACTGGATCTGGCTGGGAGCGGAGAGGGTCGGGCTCGTCGTGTTCCGGGAGCTGGAGGATCCGACGCCGGTCTTCGATCTCCGCCTCGTGGGTGCCGCTCGAGGCCGCGGCCTGGGGGGCCAGGTCCTGGCCTGGTTGGCCAAGGAGGCCTTTGGCCGCCACGGGAAGCGCCGCTTGGAGGGCCACACGCGGGCCGACAACCTCCCGATGCGGCGGTGCTTCGAGCGCCTTGGCTGGCAGCAAGAGGCCCACTATCGGGCTGCTTGGCCGGACCCTGCGGGCACATGGCACGACGCCACGGCCTACGCGATCCTCGCCACGGAGTGGGCCGGCGGGCCCCCGGTCGAGGTTCCCTTGGTCTTCCCGCCCGCTGGAGCGACTTCTCCCTTCTCGTGATCGGGGTCGTAAGTCCTTCTGGTGGAAGGCTGGCCAGCGAGCGCCGCCTGATTCGCGCCTGATTTGCGCTCGGGGCGGGGCGATGGGCCTCAGGACCGGCCTTCGCTGCCTCCTAGGGCCCCCGCAGCGACCGTCGGCGTCCCGTGATCGCGCTTGCAAGGCCTCTGGTCGGTGGTAGATTCCGGGCCTTCGGCGACCTCCCAGGCCACTTTGAGCCTCCTGGACGCCCACCCATTAGCTACGCGAAGCACCAAACTACGAGGTCAAAATGACCACGCCCGCAATCAAGAGCCAGCAGCGCTCGGCCACGATCAAAGAGTTCGCTCGCCACGAGACCGACAGCGGCTCGCCGCAAGTTCAGGTCGCGCTCCTCACCAAGCGGATCAACCACGTCAACGAGCACATGAAGGCCAACAAGAAGGACTTCGGGACCCAACGGGGTCTGCTCAAGATGGTCGGCCAACGAAACCGCCTGTTGCGCTACCTCAAGCGCACCAAGCTGACTGAGTATCAAGAGCTCATCAAGTCGCTTGGCCTGCGCAAGTAGGCTTCGCACCTCTTGAACCGAGCATGAACACGCGGCGCACCCCGGACCCTTGTCTGGAGTGCCCGCGTGTTTCGCATTAGCGGGCAACCGCTTGGTGAGCGACCGCTCGCCCCAGACATAAAAAGAACGATTGAATCAGACCGAAGGACAGAGTCCTTCCACAGGAGGCCATAGGTGCCTAACCCAGCTCAAAGTCCCGTCAGCGTCTCGCGAGAGATCGGCGGACAGACCCTCACGATTGAAACCGGCCGCATTGCGCGCCAAGCCCACGGCTCAGTGACCGTCAAGTATGGCGACACCGTCGTCCTCGCGACCGCCGGCACCGGCCCCTCGCGCTATGGCCAGAGCTTCTTCCCTCTGACCGTCGACTACCGCGAGAGCACGACCGCTGCGGGTAAGTTCCCTGGCGGCTTCTTCAAGCGCGAGGGTCGTCCGAGCACCAAGGAGATCCTGACCTGCCGCTGCATTGACCGTCCGATCCGCCCCTTGTTCCCCAAGGGCTTTATGGACGACGTCATGATCATGGTTTTGGTCCTGAGCTTCGACCAGCGCAACGACGCTGACATTCTCGGCATGATCGGCGCTTCGGCCGCGCTCGCCCTGAGCGAGCTGCCCTTCGACGGTCCGATCGGCGCCTGCCGCGTCGGTCGCGTCGACGGCAAGCTGGTGATCAACCCGACCTTCGAGCAGCGCGAAAGTGGCGAGCTGGATCTCGTCATGGCGTCGACCCGTGAGGCGATCACGATGGTTGAGGCGTCTGCGCTCGAGCTGACTGAAGCCGAGATGGTCGAGGCCTTGTTCAAGGGCGAAGAGGCCTGCGGCGAGGTGGTCAGCCTGATCGACGAGCTCGTCGGCAAGTGCGACGTCAAGAAGAAGGAGTTCGTGCCCGCCGAGGAGGACGCGGACCTCAAGGAGAAGGTGTTCGGCTACTACGACGAGCTCTACTCCGTCGCCAACACGCCCGGCAAGTTCGACCGCCGGATGGCGATCCGCAGCGTGCGCGACAAGGCCATTGAGGAGCTGACCGCAGGCGTCGAGGACAAGGACGAGCTCAAGACGCTCGAGAGCGGGATCAAGGACAGCTACGAGAAGTTGGTCAAGAAGGTCACGCGCGAGCGCGTCCTCAAGACCGGGAAGCGCGACGACGGCCGCGGCCTGACGGACATCCGCCCGATCACGATCGAGCTCGGCGTCCTGCCCCGGACCCACGGCTCGGTGCTCTTCACGCGCGGCGAGACCCAGGCCCTGATCAGCCTCACGCTGGGCTCGGTCATGGACGACCAGCGCGTCGAAGGCCTCCGCGAGCCGACCCGCCAGAAGTTCATGCTTCACTACAACTTCCCGAGCTACTGCGTCGGCGAGGCCTGGCCGAACCGCGGTCCGAAGCGTCGTGAGATCGGTCACGGGAACCTGGCCGAGCGCTCGCTCAAGCCGCTCGTCCCGTCCTTCGAGGACTTCCCCTACACGATCCGGATTCGGAGCGACATTACCGAGTCGAACGGCTCGAGCTCCATGGCTTCGGTCTGCGGTGGCTGCCTCGCCATGATGGACGGCGGCGTTCGCGTCCGTCGCCCGGTGGCTGGGATCGCCATGGGCATGGTCAGCGAGGGATCGGACTACAAGATCCTCTCGGACATTCTCGGCAGTGAGGACCACTGCGGCGACATGGACTTCAAGGTCTCGGGCACCCAGAAGGGGATCACGGCGCTCCAAATGGACGTCAAGATCGCCAACCTGAACAAGACCATGATGACCGAGGCGCTGGAGCAGGCTCGCGAGGGCCGGATCCACATTCTCAAGGTGATGCTCGCGGCGCTCCAGAAGCCCCGCGCGGCCCTGAGCGACTACGCCCCCAAGATCGTCCAGGTCCCGATCGACAACGAGAAGATCGGCGCCCTGATCGGCCCCGGCGGCAGCGTGATCCGCAAGCTGCAAGAGGAGACCAAGACCAAGATCGGGATCGAGGAGGAGAAGTCGCTGGCGGTCATTTCCGGCGGCTACGAGTCCAACATTGAACTGGCCGAGCAGCTCGTCCGCGCGCTGACCTCGACGCCTGAGATCGGCGCCCGCTACACGGGTCGGGTCGTCTCGGTCCGCGACTTCGGTTGCTTCGTCGAGCTCATGCCCGGACTCGAGGCGCTTTGCCACGTCAGCGAGCTGGCGCAGGGTTACGTCGACAACGTCCGCGACATAGTCAACGAGGGCGACGAGGTCGAAGTCGAGATCATTGAAGTCGACCAGCAGGGTCGCCTCAAGGTCAGCAAGAAGGCCGTCGATATTGCCAACGGCGTCCCGGCGCCTGAGCAGAAGGAGCGCCCCGAAGGCGGCGGCGGCGGTGTCGGTCGC
>JAESQQ010000666.1 GCA_016765095.1 Planctomycetota bacterium
CGCCACCCGTCGCGGGCGCTGGCTTCGCGGTCGGCGCGGTGCCTCCGTCTTCGAAGGCGCCAATGTCCTGAGCGGCGCTCGGACGGGTGAAGCCACGCTGGTCCTTGGTGACCCCGGGGAGCACGAGCGCCGCGCCCGCCGCTGGGCTCGAGGCAGCGATCAGGTGGGTTTTGGTTTCCCCGCCGTTGTTGGCGAGGGCGCCGAGCGCAGGGGAGGCGCCGACGACGGCGCCGTTCACGCCGTTGACGTTGTTGTGTGCCCCCGCAGCGTCTTCAACCACGTTGTTGCGCGCGAAGCTCTGCTCGGTGATCACCGACCAGTCGTTGCCGCCGGCTCCGCTCGTATTCCCTGCCAGGATCGAGTTGGCGATCTCGATCGTGTCGTTGGTGCTGATCGCGGTCCGGAGTCCGCCGCCAAACCCCGTGGCCATGTTGTTAGCGATCGTCGTGAATCGGATCTGGTGATTGAAGCCCCTCAGGAAGATTCCGCCGCCCGCTCCGCCAGCGGTGTTGCCCGAGATCGTGCTGTTCTCGATCCGAATCGCGTCGTTCGTGGAGGGATCGAGGAAGTTGATTCCGCCGCCGTTGCCCGTCGAAGTGTTGCCCGAGATCGTCGAGTTACGGACGAGGAGGGCGCCGAGGGCGTGCTCTATCCCGCCGCCGGTCGTCGCCGTGTTGCCGACGATCGCGCAGGAGTCGATCACCAGACAGGGCTGGTTGCCTCGGGCCCCGGGGTCGCCGAAGTTGATCCCGCCGCCAGCCGGAGCGTTTCCGGAGCTGATCGTGAGGCCCGAGACGCGAACCGGAGAGCTGTTCGCAATGTTCATGTCGAGCACAGAGAAGTTCGCTGCGGCCGCTCCTCGTTGCAGCGTCAGCTTGCTCGCGCCGGGCCCGAGCAGAATCACGCCGTCGGTGATCTGCGGAAGAGCGGTCAAGAGAGTCACGATCCCGCTGACTCCCTTCATGTCGATCACGTCGATTCCAGCGCTTCCGTTCGCGGAGGCGATCGCGGCGCGCAGCGACCCTGCGCCAGCGTCGCTCGTGTTGGAGACGGTGTAAGTCGTCCCGGTCTGGACCTCGAACGCCCCCATGTCAGGGGCCGCGCCGTAGCGGCGGCCGAAGCCGACCCCTCGCTGATCGAAGCAAAACTCCGAGATCACGAAAACCCCGCCTCTGAGGGGCGACACGGTCCCCGATCCCGCGTCGTGGGCCGGGCTGGCAGACGTGATCGCGTGGGTCTTGGTCGTGCCGCCGTTGAGCTGGAGCGCGCCGAGGGCGGGGTCCCCGACGACGTTGTTGTTGACGCCGTTGGCGATTGCGCTGCCCGCGGCGTCTTGGACGAGGGTGAACGTGACTGATCCCAGCGTTCCGTTAATGTCGGGCCCCGTTCCGGTGGCGGTGTTGCCAGAGACGATCGTGTTCAGAATCGTGGTGAGGGTGGTTGTGCCCAGGTTGACTCCTCCCCCGTTTCGGCCGGAGTTGCCGGTGATCGTGCAGTGTTCAATGCGGACGCCGTTGGCGCCGATCGAGATCGCGCCTCCGTCATTGGTCGCGCTGTTTCCAGAGAAGGTGCAATCGACGATATTGGCGCCCGAGAAGGTCGAGATCGCGCCTCCGTCGTTGCTCGCAGTGTTTCCGGTGAAGGTGCACTCCAAAATGCTGATCCCCGAGCCTCCGGTTTGGATCGCTGCCCCGTCGGGGGCGCGGTTGCCCTCAAAGGCGCAGCCGCGGATCGTGATGTTGTTCCCGCCAAGGAAGAATGCACCGCCCGAGCCGAAGGCGGCGTCGCCGTTCTTGAAGGTGAAGCCCTCGACGAGGCTGTTGTTCCCGTTGAGCGAGAGGAGCCGAAACTGCGTGGCTCCGCCGGCTCGCTCCACGGTCAGCTTGTCTGCCCCGGGGCCTCGGAGCGCGATCGGGATGTTGGCCGTCGGCAACGCCGTCTGGAGCGTGATCGTGCCCGTGACGGTGACCTGAATCACGTGAGGAAGAACGGCGCCCGTCGCGTTGGTGTCTAGGATCGCCTGGCGGAGTGTGCCGGGTCCTGCGTCGCCCGTGTCACTGACTACGACCCAGAGACCTGCGCCAGCTCCTCCAGCCTCCGCCGTCGCCGAGAGCGGCCCACCCAGGAGCAAGAGGGGAAGTGTGAGCAAAAGGGAAAGCAAACGGGGGGCCATGGCAGCTCCTGGGGGGGTGTTGGGCCGAGCTTTTCCCAAACTAGCTACAAGAAATCAACGCTAAAGCAAAAAAGGGAATCTCTCTGGCAACCAATAGGCTCGTCCTGGTTCGGCCGATTGCTACAGTCCTCTCGTGGGTGAGGCGACGAGTGGAGGGGGCGAAGGGTCGACCGCCGGCTGGAGCCGGCGCGGCGTCGTCGCTGCTCTGGCGGGCGGCGCGCTGGTCGTGCCCTTGAGCGCTTGGTGGCTGACCCAGGGTCCTCCGATTGAGGTGGCGCCCGGGGCGGTTGGCCCTCCCGAGCAGGTCTCCCTCGAGGCCTTTCTCGACACGATTCTTCCCTCAGGCGAGTTCCCGGGGCACCGCGAGACAGGGGTCTTGGGTGTCTTGTGGTCGGTGGCTGAGCGAAATCAGGCCCTGCGGGCCAAGTTCCGAGAGGGCGCGCAGCTGCTCGACCTCGCGGCCAAGGGGTCCTTCGTCGCCAGCTCTCCCGACGCGCGGACTCGAACACTGGCGAGCCTGGCGGCGGCTGTAAGGAGCGACCCGGGTCGCCTCTATTACGTGTTCCTTCGCGACCAGGCCATGCGCCTCCACTACACACACCCAGTCGCCCGGGCGCGGCTGGGGTTCAATCAGCCGCCTCAGCCGTCGGGCTATCCGGGTTACACCGAGGCTCCCGGTGCCTGATCCCGACGTGATCGTGGTTGGGGCAGGCGCGGGCGGCTTGGCCGCAGCATGGCGCCTCACGACTCAGGGCGCGAGGGTCGTGCTCTTGGAGGGGGGGCGGGCCTACACCCCGAGCAAGGACTATCCCCAGAGCGCGGATCACTACGAGCGGCTGGCTTTTCCCTACGACCCCGAGTTCGACCGAGCGGGGCGCCCGCGCTACGGCTATGGCGAGGCCCAGGTGTTGCCTGCAGCCCTCGACGCTTACCGCAGCCACGACGCTGCCCACGGGCGGCTCGTGCCTGGGAGGGCCCGTCGATATGCCCAGTACTCCCACGTGCGGGGCGTCGGGGGGACGACGCTCCACTTTCAGGGCGAGTCGCACCGTTATCACCCCGACGCGCTCCGAATGCGGAGCGCGCTTGGGGTCGGCGTCGACTGGCCGCTGGGGTTCGCCGAGCTGGAGCGTTACTACGACGTGGCCGAGGCGCAGCTTGGCGTCGCCGCTCCTGCCTCGATCCCCGAGCGGCCCCGCTCTGCCCAGCCCTTGCCTGCGCACACCCTGGGTTACGCGAGTCAGGTCCTCGCGCCAGCGTTTCGCTCGGTCGGGACGACCCTCGTCCCCAACTCGCTCGCCGTGCTCTCGGTTCCGCGGGCTGGGCGCCCGGCGTGCAATTACTGCAACTCTTGCACCCAGGGCTGTCCGCTCGGCGACAAGGGAAGCGCCGACGTCGCGTTCCTGCCCGCCGCTCTCGCGACGGGCAGGCTTGAGGTTCGCGCAAACGCCCAAGTCCTCCTGATCGAGCGAGGTCCCCAGGGGCGCGCGTCGGGGGTAATCTACGTCGACGCCAAGGGCGCTGAGCAGGTCGCCCGGGCGGAGGTGGTGCTCCTCGCCTGCGGAGCGATCGAGACTCCCCGGCTCCTGCTCAACTCAGGCGGGCTCGCAAACGGGAGCGGTCAGGTGGGGCGCCACCTGACGGAGACCCTCCTCTGGACCAGCGTGGGGCTCCTTGAGGAGCGCGTGGACGCTCACCGAGGTCTCCCGATTGACGGCTCAGCCTGGACCTTTGCGATTCCCGAGCGGCGGCCAGAGGGCTACGTGGGCGGCTTTCGGCTCGCCACCAGCCACGGCATGGCTGGGCTCCGCGGGCCTGCCTTCTACGCCGAGTTCCTCGCGCCGGGGTTCGGGCTCGAGCACCAGCGCCGCGTGGCCGAGATCGTGGGGCGCGGGGTCGCGGTCAGCGCGATCGGTGAGTGGCTCCCCAACTCGGGGACCTACGTCGACCTCGATCCGTCGCGAAAGGACGTGTTTGGTCGTCCGGTCGCGCGAATCCACTCGCGCCTGGAGGCGAACGAGCTGACCTGCCTCAAGCACATGGCGGACACGGTCCGCGCGATCCTGGCGGCTGCCAAGGCGGAGATCGTGAGCGAGGTCACGACCCTCGATCAGTTCATGGCGACCCACGTGTTGGGCACCTGCCGGCTGGGCGAGGACCCCGCGACGTCAGTCGCGGACCCTGACGGCTTCAGTCACGAGGTCCCCAACCTCGGCTTCGCGGACGGCTCGGCGGTGCCCTCGAGCGGGAGCGGCGACTCGCCCTCGCTCACGATCTCCGCCTTGGCGATTCGGACCGCGGACAAGGCGCTCGCGCGCGCGGCTCGCGGCCCGCGTTAGGTTCGGACCTCCAACAGGCCTTGGGAATCAGAGCCCGGGAATGGGAAGGGCCTCCCAAACGCTTTGCTCCTAGGGCGCGTATGACGCGCGGTCGTCGACTCAGACGGCCGGCCCTACGGAATCACGGGCTACAAGGCGGGCGGCCCCGAGGCTTGCCTCAAGCACCTCGACGAAATGGCCAAGCGGAAGGCGGAGATCAAGACCATGATCGCGGCCGCCGCGAAGTCTGAGGGCGAGGCCAAGGCTCTGTGTCAAGTCAGCTCAGGACGAGCTTGTAGCCGACGCCGTGAACCGTGATCAGGTGCTTGGGCTGCTTGGGGTTTGGCTCGAGCTTCTTGCGGAGTCGGACGATCACGTTGTCGACGGTCCGGTTGGTCGGGTAGGCGTCAAGGCCCCAGACTTCGTTCAGCAGCTCGGTCCGGCTGACGGGCTGCTTGGGGCGCGCGGCGAGGTATTCGAGAACCTGCGCCTCGAGGTGGCTCAGGGCGTGGGTGGCTCCAGAGCTGAGGCTGACGGTGTAGGTCTCGAGGTCGACTTGGCGCTCGCCGATCGTGAGCCCTGCGGTCGGTGGGCCTTGGCCGGCGCGCCTGAGGATCACCTTGACGCGGGCCAAGAGCTCGCGCATGGAGAAGGGCTTGGTGATGTAGTCGTCGCCGCCGATCTCGAGCCCGAGCACACGCGAGATCTCGTCGCCGCGGGCCGAGATGAACACGACGGGCATCCAGAGCCCGCGACCCCGCAGCTTGCGCGTCGTCTCCAGCCCGTCTTGGGTGGGCATCATGACGTCCATCAGGATCAAGTCGGGCCGCTCGGCGACCGCGAGGTCGAATCCTTGGGGGCCGTCGCTGGCCTCGCTGACGAGGTATCCCTCCGCCTCGAGGTTGTCGCGCAGGATCCCTCGGAGCGTGGTTTCGTCGTCCACGATCAAGACGCGGGCCGTCATGGAATGAGCTCCGCGTCGCCCTCGACGTCGCCGATCGGCAGCCGGAGGGCAAAGCGGGAGCCGCCCTCGGCCTCGGCTTCGCAGTGAACGCTGCCCCCGTGTGCGCGCGCGGTCTCGACGACCAGCGCCAAGCCCAGCCCGAGGCCTTGGGTCGAGAGCGCGCTGGCAGGGGCGCGGTAATGCCGCTCGAAGATTCGCGTCAACTCGCGCTCGTCGACGCCGCGGCCTCGGTCCGCGACGCTGAACTCGACGCCCTCGTCCTGGGGCCCGACGCTGATCTCGATCCGCTTGACCTCCTCTGAATACTTCATGCTGTTCTCGATCAGGTTGCTGAGCGCGGTTCGCAGACAGGCGGAGTCGGCTCGGATCACTGGAGCCTCGGCACACTTCACCACGAGCTCGAACCCAGCGCGCTCGAGGTAGGGCCGCCAGCGCCGCTCGAGGTCTTGGACGAGCTCTTGGGGAGAGAGGGGGGCGAACGAGTATTCCTTGCGGCCGAGCTCGATTCGGGCCGCGTCGAGGACGTTCGCGACGAGCGCGTCGAGGCGGATCGTCTCCTCCACGATCACCCACAGATAGCGCTCGGCCTTTTTGGGCTGGCCCTCGAAGCGGTTGAGCTGGAGCGTCTCTGCCGCCGAGCGAATGATCGCGAGCGGGGTTCTGAGGTCGTGGCTAACGTTCGCCAGGAGATCGGACTTAAGCTGGCTGACGCGCATTTCGCGGCGGAGACGAGTCAGCACGAACACGTTCCCGAGCAAGAGTCCTCCGCCGACGAAAAACATGATCGCGAGCAGGTTTCTGCGCCGGGTGTGGAGCTCCGCCGCCCGCGCTTCGGGCGAGGCTGCCAGGACGAGGATGCGGGGTGAGCCGGGCGTCGCGAAGAGCTCGCCGCGCGCGAGCGGTTCGCCAGGAGCCTCAGAGCCGCTTGGGAGGACGAACTCGAACTCGGGGGTGGCTTCGAGGCGCGCGAGGACCTCGCTGCGGAAGGCGACCGGATCGAGGAGGGCTCCCTCGACGCCGCCTCCCTTCCTGGGGCGAGCCGCGATCAGGGTTTGACGGCCCGCAATGTTGAACTCGCTTCGGGCGGGCAGCTTCATGCCGGCGAGCCAGGGGGTTATCTGGGCTTGGAGCGAGTCGAGGAGGCTCTCTTCGGCAGCCCGCACTTGGAGGAGCCGGGCGAGGCGTGCGCCCGCGGCTGAGTCCAGGGAGCCCAGGGTTCGGCGCGCTCGTCGGGCGAGGAAGAAGCGACGTTCGGCGCTGAGCCCCGCTAGCTCACGGCTCTCGCGGTCGAGGAGTTTGACGGCGAAGGCCTCGAATTGAGCCTTCGCCTCGGGTCGCTTGCCTGCCCGGAGAAGGGTCTCCACGAGTCGACTCCAGGCGAAGGCGCGCACCCAAGGGGCGCTGTAGCTGCGCCTCCCGACGAGGTCTTGGTAGTAGCGGGCGGCCTCGTCGAATTGGCCGAGCTTGCTGGCCGTCGCTCCGGCCGCGAGGGCTGCGGTCTCCGGGAGCGGGCCTTCGCCGGCGAGGTTCCGGTAGACATCGAGCGCGCGGCCGAGCGCCGCGGGCGTTCCGAGGGCCTCAGCCACAGCGGCTTCGTCAAGCTGACTCTGGACGGCTTCGCTCGGGGCGACTTGGAGTGCGCTCGCGAATGACGTCGCAAAGGGACGTGGGGTGAGCGGGCGCCGGACTTGGCTCAATTGGAACTGCTCCCAGACGAAGGGAGGGGACTCCAGGTAGGCGCGGCGCTCGGCCTCGAGCCAGCGCTCGCGGAGGCGCGGGAGGGTTGAACTCAGCGCGGCCTCCGCGCGCTGGGCCCACTCGGCGTTGACGGCCGCCGGGAGTGAGAGGTAGCGCTCGGCCCCTAGGGCCAGCACCCCCCCCACTCCGAGCAGGCCCAGGGAGAGGGCTGCCAAAGTTGACAGCCGTGTCCTCAACGCGGGCGTCGCAGTTCAGCGTCGGCCCCGGCCTTGGCCTTGGCCTTGGCCTTGGCCTTGGCCTTGGCCTTGGCCTTGGCCTTGGCTTTGGCTTTGGCCTTGCTGGCGGCGGAGCGCTCGATCACGACGACCCCGTCGCCGAGTCGGTAGACGAGGCCGTTGCTGCCCGTGATCAGGCGGAGCGCGGTGTCGAGGGTCACCCCTCGGAGGCGGAGGGAGATCACGGCGCCTCGGTTGTGGATCTGCTTCAGAGCGTCCGCCGTGATCACGTAGTTGATCCCGGTAATGTCGCGGAGGAAGTCGATCCCCTCGTCAAAGGGCGTCGTATCGAAGTTGAGCGTGACCAACTGGGACTGGAGCCTGTTGAAGATCGCCTTGTCGGGGGCCTCCTTGGTCCCCTTGGCGGTCGGCCAGGTTTGCGCTTTGAGCTCTGCTATGTGTTTTGGGGTCGCCATGACGCCGACCCCGTGAATCGTGGTGAAGGTCAGCTTGTTGAGCTTGGCGACGAGGTCGAGCGCGGCGCGGAGCTTGACTGCACGAACTCGGAGGTTGACCTCGAGGTCTTCGAGCGCGAGTTCGAAGTAGAGGTTCGCTCCCGAGACGTCCTGACTGAACGCGATCACCTCGCCGAGCGGCGTGGCGGGAAAATTGAGCGTCACCATGCGGTCGAGGCGCTTGTCGAGGCCGGACTGGACTGGCTTCTTCGCCTCGGGGCGCTTCTTCGCCTCGGGGCGCCTCTTCGCCTCGGGGTGCTTCTTCGCCTTGGGGCGCTTCTTCGCCTTGGGGCGCTTGCCGAGCTTGCACTTGCAGCGAGGGCTTTCGAGCCGAGCCAGGCCCTCCTTGGCACGCGCGGCTTGGGAGGGGAACTCCTTCACGACGCGCTTGAAGGTCGCGCGGGCCTTGTCGCAGAGGGTGAGCGCTTCTTGGCAGAGGGCGAGTCGGAGGGCGGCCTTGGCAACGATCACTCGCTCTGTGGTGTGCTCGGTGAGGATCTTCTCGTAGTGGGCGGCGGCCTTGGCGAATTCTCGTTCGGCCTTCTCGAGGTAGAAGGCCTCCTCGAAGGCTTGCTTGGCGGTTTCGCCGGCTATGGCGGGAGCGGTGAAGCAGACGAGGGTGGCGAGGCAGACAACAAATCGATTCATGCGGGACTCCTTTGGCGCGCGAGACCCAAGGATCCGTCGTCGGCCGGTCGAGGTTGTCACTCGCCAGTCGCTCCTTGTCGCATCTTGTCGCAGGCGCTCCAAGGCGTCCTGGGAACAGGCTGAGGCGGAGGAGGCCCTGGAACCGAGCGCTCGGTTCCTGCGATAGTCGTCTTGATGGTTCAGGTGATCGACGAGTTCGAGGTCCGCGGCGAGCTGGGCCGGGGCGCAATGGGCGTCGTCTATCGCGCCTTTGACACCAAGCAGCAGCGCGAGGTCGCGATCAAAGTCCTCTCGGCCGCCGGGCTGGACTCGGAGAACTCCCTCTCGCGTTTTCGCCGAGAGTGTGAGGCCACCTCTCGCCTCGACCACCCCAACATTGTGAAGTTGATTCGGACGGGGACGATTGGGCCCGTCCCCTACTTGGCCATGGAGCTGATCGAGGGTCGGGATCTCGAAGCCGTCCTCTCTGAGAGCGGGGCCCTCGAGCCCCGGCAGGGGGCGCAGTTGGGCGTCCAGCTCGCCTCTGCGGTCCAGCACGCCCACCAGCAGGAGGTCCTTCACCGGGACATAAAGCCGGCCAACGTCATGCTGCACCCCGAGCGCGGGGCGCTCTTGACCGACTTCGGCCTCGCCAAGGTGTTCGGCGCGCAGGAGGGCCTGAGCCTGACCCGCTCGAGCGACATTCTCGGCTCGCCGGCCTACATGGCCCCCGAGCAGGCCATGGCGGATCACGATCGGGTTGGGCCATGGACCGACGTTTACGGCCTCGGTGCGACGCTCTACGAGGCCCTGACGGGTCAGCCTCCCTGCTGGGGCTCGAACATTACCGAGGTCTTCCACAACGTCTTGGAGGTCATGCCCCCCCCGCCCTCGTCTCACGTTCGAGCCGTGGGGCCGGTCCTCGACGCGATCTGCCTCAAGTGCCTCGCCAAGAACCCAAAGCGTCGCTACGCGACCGCCGACGAGGTCCGAGTAGCCCTCCAGGACTACCTCGAGGGCCGCGGCAGCGGGGCTCTGGGTCCTCGGCTCGCAGCCGTCCTGGCTGGAGTTGGGTTGACGGTCTTGGTCGGGCTTGGCGCCAGGAGCGCGCTCGCCTGGGACGCGAACACCGCGATAGCTCCGAGCGGGACCCCGACCCCTGTCTCGACGCCGGCCCCGACTCCCGTCTCGACTCCGGCTCCGACGCCAACTCCGACTCCCGTGAGAGTGACACCCTCGCCGGCGCCGACTCAAACACCGACGCCTTCGCCAGCGCTCAAGTCTGGGCCCTCGTCTCCTCTGCCCGTCAATGACGCGTCCTTGACCGACTTAACGCTGAGCTCCTGGGAACTCGCGGGGCTGATGACGCAAGTCGAGGCTCTCCTCAAGGAGCTTCCTGACCAGGCCTGGGTTCATGTGGACCTGGCCCGAATTTGCTTCGCGACCTCCGACCTCAAGGGAGCGCGGAGCGCGGTCAAGCGCGCGCTCGACCTCGACCCAGACTACGGTCCGGCCTATCGGCTGCGCGGCATGATCCTGATGCGGTCCCGGGCGAAGCGGAAACCGGGGGATCCGGCGGGAGACCCCTCCAGCGAGTTGGTCCAACTGGAGGCTGAGAAGGCGTTCAGTCGCGCCGTGGACCTCGACCTTTCCGACTGGCAGGCCCACCGTGAGCGCGGTGTGGTCCGGACCAACCTCAAGAGATACGACGGGGCCGAAGCCGACTTCAACGTCTGGATCCGAGACCACCCGACGCCGAAGGCTTACTCCTGCCGGGCCTATCTCGAGGGCCTCCGCGGGCGTCGCGCGGCCGCGATCGCGGACCTCGAACGAGCGCTCGGGCTGGACTCTAAGCACGTCCCTGCGCTTCGAAGCCTCGCTGAGTATGCCGAGGGGAACAAAGAGTATCGGAAGGCGAGCGACTACTTGAGTCGCGTCCTCGAGTTGAACCCGAAGGACGTCTGGACCCTGAAGTCCCTGCTGACGCTCTTCGCGCGGCTCGGGGATCACCGACGCGTCGCGGAGACTGCCCTCGCGCTCGAGCCTCTCGCGCCCAACGAACTCGCCGTCCCGCTTCAGCGTGCCCTGGCTTTGCTTCAAATGAACCGCTTCGAGGAGGCCAAGGCCCCGATCTTGCGGGTGCTCGATCTGGCCCCCGAGCACCCCCGGGCCCTGTCGGTCTTGGCCAAGATTCAGCTCCGAGGGAGAGACTGGGCTGGGCTCCTGGCGACTTGCGATCGGATCCTGGCGCTCAAGGGGACCGCCTCGAAGGCGACCCGCGCTGAGGTGAAGAAGGCTCGCGCCTTAGCGCTCAAGAAGATGCGCGCTGCTGCGCCGGCGCCGACGCCCGCGGCGGGGGACTGAGGCGCCTCCTAAGTCGGGCTCACGCGGGCGCTCTGGAAGACCCTTGAGGTCTGGGAATGCTCTCGCAGGGGAAGGGTTTATCCCCTCCCGCGGGCGGGGATACAGCGCCTGAAGAACAATGGACAAGTGCGCGAGTGGCGTCGGGAAGGCTCCTGAGAGGCCTGGTCGGCGCGGCCTCGGGGCGGGCGGGGGTAAACCCCGCCCCTA
>JAESQQ010000667.1 GCA_016765095.1 Planctomycetota bacterium
CCTTCTTCCCTTCTTCCCTTCTTCCCTTCTTCCCTCGTTACCGCTCTCGACCTCGCCACCGAATCCGAGCGCCTTCGCCCTAGTTCCCGACCTCTGCGGCTCTCGGCGAGTCTCCGCGATCTCCGCGTTGAAACTGTCTGTTTCGCGACAGCCTCCCGCGCCCGACACGCGTCCGCAACCAGTGGACCCTAGTTGCGCGACCAGAAAGCCGTCAGAAGTGCGCGCCGAACCCGCGGCGAGGGGTCCTTGTGAAGCCGCTGCTCGAGCCGCTCTCGAAGCCGGAGGCGCAACGCCGAGTCGCGCAACTTGGAGGCCAAGGTCACGGTTCGGAAGCGAACCTCAGGGAGAGGATCGCCTGCCCCGCGAAGCAGGAACTCCTCGAGCGCGTCGCCCGCAGCGCGGAGGAGGGCCTGACGCTCGGCGGAGGGCATGGACCGCCAAACTCTCGCCAACTCCTCCTTGGGAGTCAGCTCCGAGGGCGGGGCTGCGTCGTCCTCCTTGAGCTGGGCGAGGCGGTATCGAAGCTCGACCTCGGCCAACCGTCGCGGGCCCCGGCAACGCGCGACGAGGAGCAGACCTGCGTCCGTCCGGCGCGCCGCTCCACGAGCCCCTCGCCGGAGTCGTTCGAGGGCAAGCGGGTCGGGATTGAGGTGGCCACTCATGAGTTCGAGCACCAGCAGCCGCGCCGCGGGCTCGGGGTGCCCAAGCGCCGGCAAGAACGCCGCCGTCAGCTCCTCGCGGCTTGCCCCCCCGACCTCGTTCAGAGCGTGGAGGGCCTCTCGCGCTAGCGACCTCGGGCTCATGTAAGGCGACCCCTCCCGGCGAGCCTCGCCGACGAGGAGTTCGAGGATCAGGCCTGCCTGCGCCATGGGCTCCAGCCGACGGGCAATGGCGAACGCATAGCTCGTCGGGATCCCGAGCCGACGGTCCTTCGGGCCGCGGACGCGCTCATGCCTAGCCCGAACCCATTGGCGTCTCCCCCCAGAGTCCAGCCGGACAGCCACCAGGCGCGGCGCGCCCGCCGCGGGCGGGAGGCGCCACAAGGGCTTGTCGGAGCCAGGACTCCAGCCCTCGAGGGCCACGTGCTCTGGGTCAGCGCGAAACGCGAGCAGCAACAAGTCCCCAGGCGCTGCCTCCGGATCTGGGCTGGCCGCGCTCTTTGCGCGATTGCGCGCGTCGAATCGCCAGAGGTCGGTCGCGTCGCCGCCCGAGAGAGAGAGTGACCCTTGGGCCACGTCCCCGATTCGAATCGCATTGGCGCCCAAGAGCGTCCGATCCAAACCTGACGCCCGATCGGGATCGAGGACTTGAAGCCGAACTCCAAGCGAGACGAGCTCCCCAGATTTGAGCGGAAACCGGAGCCGGACGACGCCGGCCCGCGGATCGATCACCTGGGAGGGAGCCAGGGGTGTATCGACGATCCCATCGGCCAAGGACACGTCGCGCTCGACGAGTCGAGCCTCAAGCGGCCCCAGGGCGGGAATCGCCACGGTTCGGGGCGGCGGCGAGCGCCCCGGCACGAGCCGAATCCGCGCCAGGGGAAGGCCGTCCTCAGCGCGATCCAAGGACAGAAAGAAGTCTGCCTCCCCCCAGTCGTCTGCCACGGCTGGCAGCTTCGCCGGGACTCGAACCGCGAGCTGAAGCGCTGCGAATCCGTCCCCAGGAGACAGACAATCCGCGCCAGGGCTCGCGCACACCCTGCCAATGATCCGCGGGAGGCTGTCCTCGAGGGCCTCGACCTGCGGGTGCCCCTCTTCGTCTCCGTCCGCGCGCTGGATCCCCGTCACGAACCCCAGCAGTCGAGCCCCGTGAAGCACGACCCCACCCAGCCACGGCTCGGGAGTCGAGACTTCGTCCAGGAGCCAGTCCCCACTCTCGGAGGCAGTCAGGCCGCTGGCGAACTCCCCTTCGCCCGGAAGTCGGACCCGGACGCTCTGCACGTCGGGGACTTCCGTCACCAGCCCAAAAGGTCGCGCGATCCGATCGCCGCGGCGAACTTCGACGACCGTCAGGCCGCCCTCGCAGGGGCGAAGGACCGCCGGCAGACGCTCCTCCCCGACCCGCAAGAAGAGCTGGCTCGGGCGCTCGCTGGGCAAGGCCGCGAGGGCCACGATCCAGCGGTGTGTGACGCGCACGACTGCGGCTCGAGCCAGCGGTCGATCCGCCCGGTCGACGACGAGGAACAGATCTCCGGGCCGCTCGACTTCGACCAAGACGTCGTCGCCCTCCCCCCTGCAGCCCGCCGCTGCGAACAACGCGGTCGCGATCAAGAGCGTCGTCAACGCGGACCCCACCCCGCGCGTCACGAGGGAAGCACGGGGGCTGTTGAGCTCGCTGGTAAGCCGTCTCTCACCCTCAGGCCGGACGCTAGCGGAGCCGATAAGTGGCCTCAAGGGACCGCTTCAAGCGACCGATGAGCTCCTCGAGGTGGCCCCGCGTGTAAGGGTCGACGCGATACTGGTCGGGGTGCTCCGGCTCGCGGGAGAGAACGCCCGACAGCGCGTGGATCAGGACTTTCACCTCGAGGCGAGCAATCTGGCGACCCGCAGGCGGAGTCGGCCCGCGTGACTCGAGCACCATCCCGATCAGCTGATCGGCGTAGAGCCGCTGGAGGTTGCGCTGAGTTGTGGGCACGAGCGGCGAGCGGACCGTGGCCTGGCCTGTCAGCTTCCGCGCGTCGAGCAACAAGCCAAAGATCGTCTCGCTGAGCGTCGTGAACAACTCAGGCAGGGTCAGGAGATCCTCGTCCTTACCGAGCTTCGACTCGGTGTCGAGGAGGCGCTCCATGGTCCCCGGGTTGAGGAGCGCGAACAGGGCCCAGCTCTGCACCGTCAGGATTCGCTCCTGGTAGGGGTAGCTGTGGGCCGTCCTGGAGTCGTTGCTGCCCCAGTGGCTCCAGTAGCCCTTGCCGAGCAGCTGAAGCGTCTTGCCCTTGAGCTCGAACGGATCCTTGGCGAGGACCTTGGTGCAGATCAAGTGCAGCGCTTCGCGCTGCTTCTTGGCGGGGACCGGCACGAGCGGTGGCTTCCCGCCCTTGTCGCCCTTGTGGAAGCGATAGGTGCGCTGGCCGCCGACGAAGCGCGCGGCCGTCATGGATGCGCCGACGTAGTCCGAGATCAGCATGTCGACGGCTCGGCGCGCGTCGGCGTAGTTTTGCCCCTTCTTGACGGCTCGCTCGACAGCCTTGGGCATCAAGCGCTCGACGAGCGCGAATCGCTCGCGGGTGTGGACCAGAGGATCCTTGCCCAAGTCCCAGCGCTGGACGTAGGGGTCGGGTCCGCGCGTGTCCTCGTCCGTCGCGTAGAGGAACTGCGCCGAGCCGACGGAGGCGATCCCCTTTCGCGCCGAAGACTCGCTCGGGTCGTAGCCGTAGCGAATCGCCCAGTAGTCGTAGGGCCCGATCGATTGCATCGTGTAGTGACCCTGACCCTGGGTCGGGTTGGCCGCGATATTGATCGGGTTGTAGTCCATGACTGAGGCGCACACGTCGCCTGGACGGTCCTTGCCGTTGATCTGACTGAGCGGGCGCCAACTCGAAGCCGCGAAGTTGTGGCGCAAGCCGAGGGTGTGACCCACCTCGTGCATCACGACGTCCTTCACGATTTGGTCGAGGAACGCTTGGGGGAAATCCTTCCCTCCCCGCGCCGTGTCACCGTCGATCCCGAGCGCGAGCATGCTGATGCTCAACTGGTGCGCCACGCCGTTGCCGAGCCCACAGTGGGTCGCCTTGGGTGCGGCGAAGGGCGAGTCGAGGTCCGACGATCCCTGGATCGGGCCGAGCGCGAAGGGCAAGTAGCGGCGCGCCTTTTCGCCCACGAGCAGCTTTTGAATGTTGGGCGCGAAGAACTTGCGGGGGGCCTGGCGGAGCGCCAACTCGTATTCGCGCAGGTAGGAGCGAACCATGCTCTCGTCGAACACAATGTCGGCGTCGAGGATCTCCCCCGTCCAGGGATTGACCCGCGAGGGCCCCATGGCGAACGCACGCCCCGACGCGATCCAGCGGAAGAAGTTGTAGCGAACGTCCTCAGGGTCGAGGTTGGCGAACTCCGTCTTGGTCTGCTGGCGGACCACGAGGGCGTTTTGGAGCCCGCAGGTCAAGAACGCCTTGTTCCACTCGAGGATCCCCTCGCGAACCGCCTGGCGGAACCGGAAGGGAACCGTGTCCTCGATATAGAACACGATCGGCTTGCGAACGGGGCTCTTGGGCAGGCTCCCGTCTGCCTTCTGAAGGTTCCAACGGTGGATGTAACGCACGAAGCGATCGCCGCCAGCGGTCGCGTCGCTGAAGTCCTTCGAGGCGGTCAGGAAGTAGCCGACGCGGTCGTCCGCCTTCCGCGGGCGGTAGCCGCCTCGGCGCGAGATCGAGGACAGGCTGTAGCTGAGGGTCGTGAACCGGCCGTCGCGCCGGTGGTCGGGCATGCTGATTTGCAGCTCGAGGTTTTTCGGGAAGACCTTGGACTTGACGACGCGCGCCACGCTCCCGTCGAGCTTGGCTGCGACGGGCCCGAAGAAGGCCTTCGCCTCGGCCCCGAAGAGCCGGCGGAGGTCGACTATGGGGTTGCTGCCCTTGAGGGCCACGATCGGGACCTTCGCCAGCATGCGGTCGGTGTAGGTCCGCTTGACCACAGACGCGACGGGCTTGCCCGGGTTCTTGAGCTGGTAGCGGACCTCCTTCTCGACGAGGAGCAGGAAGCGATCTCTGCGCTGGAACACAGCGACAGACTCCTGCCACTGAAAGCCCGTAAAGGTCGGGCCGCCGCTGATCGCGGTCGCGAGCAGGAAGGGGCGGTTGAGCTTGCTGCTCGGCACCTCCAAGAACGCGCGCTCTTTGTCGCTGTGGACCGTGAACAGCCCGCTCGACGCCTTGGTCCCCTTGAGGAAGACCTTGGCCGTCGGGAGCGCTGGCTTAGCAAACGCCG
The DNA here is from genome assembly GCA_016765095.1 of Planctomycetota bacterium. Taxonomy (GTDB): domain Bacteria; phylum Planctomycetota; class J058; order J058; family J058; genus NORP233. The sequence continues at coordinate 4,920 of JAESQQ010000667.1, forward strand.
GGAGGGCGCAAGCGAAGGGCAGGGTGAAGGCCAAGATGACCTGAGGAGTCGTGCGCAGCATTGGCGTACCTCCGAGGGGCCCTATTTCACCCGTGAGTCGGCAAACGTGCAATGCCCTCCGGCGATGGAACTCACTGCGTGGCTGGGGCTTGCGGAAAGAGCGCGAAGCTGTGAGCCTCGCGTGCGTCTTCCTAATGGGCCCTGCTCCTGGAGGAGATTCCCCCATGCCTCACTTCCGCGCCCTCCCGCTGGCTCTGCTTGCGCTCCTAAGTCTTGCCCAGGCAAGCCCTGAGGAGCCGACCAAGCCGGCCCCCAAGCTGGTGATCAAGGACAAGCAGCTCGACTTCGGCGAGGTGATCCACGGCCGGAAGACGGTCATCTCCGTCCCTCTCCTCAACGCGGGCACGGCGCCGCTCGTGATCAAGGACGTCAAGCCCTCCTGCGGCTGCACCGTCGCTGACTTCCCCCGCACGATCGCCCCCGGAAAAATCGCCCAGCTCAAGCTCGAGTTCGACTCCGCGCTCCGGCAGCCGGGCTATCAGTCCTTTCGAATCTCGATCTACACCAACGACGCCACGCAGCGGGACCAAGGGGCCTACTGCACGGTCTTAAGCCTCCGCGGCGAAGTCCGGACCATGTTCCGGCTCCTGCCTATGGGGGCCTTCTACGGCGAGTTCATTCACGGCCTCAAGGCTGTGACCAAGACCGTGCGCGTCGTCGGAATCGACCACGCCAAAGGCGGGTTCAGTCTCACGCTCGCGACGAAGCTCCCCGACTACTTGAGCGTCAAGATCGCGCCCTGGACGGGACCGGCAGGCCAGCGCGGTCAGGAGATCCGTGTCACCCTCGACCCCAAGGTCCCCCCTGGGCAAGTCAACATGCCCCTCGAGTTTCGGACCACGGTCAAGATCCAGCCCGCGCTCCGATTCACGGTCGCCGCGCTCGTCAACCGGCGGATCATGGGGCCTGGCCTGGTCGACTTTGGCAGCTTCGCCCGGGCCGAAGGCAGCAAGCGGCTCGCCATGATCGCGCGCCGAGACGGCGTAGACGGCCTCCCGCTCGTCAAAGTCGTCAGCCCCTACCCGTGGCTAAAGGCCGTCCCCAACCCCCGCGATCCCCGCAGCCTGAACCTCGAGCTCGAGGTCACCGCCGGTGCTCCTCCTGGGTCCTTCGCCGGCACGATCCACCTCCTGTTCGACGATCCGAACCAAGCTCAACTCGACGTACACGTCACGGGGAGGATCCGCTCCACACTCCAAGCGACCCCTTCGATCCTGCTCCTGCCCAAGACCGCCAAGCAAGGGTCCATTGTGGGTCGCCTCCACTGCGCGAAGCCCCTGACCAAAGTCGAGGTCCAGCCGGCCTCCTGCGGACTCACGGCCCAAGTGACCGCGACGGGGGCCGTGATCGTCCTGAGCGGGACTGTGCTCCCGACCCAGCCCGCCCGCCTGATCCTGTTCAGCGACGTGGCTGGCGAAGAGCGGGTCGAACTCCCGATCCTCCCCCGCTGAGGTCGCCGTGAGCTGGACCCTCGCCCCCGCTGACCTCCGCACCTGCGCCTCCCTCCTCCAGCTCTGGACCGAGAAGGAGGGGCTCCTCTCGCGGGTCGCCCACGACCTCTGCATTCGCGCGGAGGAGGCGAACCTGACCCTCAGCGAAGACTCAACCGGGGTCAGCACGCTCGTGCTCGAAATCCCGATCCAGGGGCTGCGCGTCCAGGGTCAAGTCAAGCGAGGACAGATCAAGCCCCTCTCCACCAAGGACCACGCCGAGATCGAATCGAGCCTCCAGAGCGCGGCGGTGTTCGACGCGGCCCGCTTCCCGCACGCGATCTATCGCGGCACACTCGAGCGAAGGGGAGACCAAGCCACGCTCAAAGGAGAACTCGAACTCCGCGGCCAACGCCGCTCCCTCCCGCTCAGCGCGACCTGGCGCGAAGTCAGCGAAGGAGTCGAAGTCAGCGGGGAAGTCACACTGCGACAGTCTGCCTGGGGGATCGCCCCCTTCAAGGCCATGCTGGGCGCGATCAAGGTCAAGGACGAGCTCCGCGTCAGCTGGCGACTCCTCCTGCGCGAAGCCCCTTAGTCGCCGGCCTCGTCCTTTCGGGCGCACTCGTCGTGCTCGTCCTCGTGCTCGAACTGGAGAGGCTGTCGCGAAACCGAGAGTTTTCAACGCGGAGGTCGCGGAGACTCGCCGAGAGCTGCTGAGGTCGAAAACTAGAGCGAAGGGCGCTCCGATTCGGTGGCGAGGCCAAGAGCGGTAACGAAGGGAAGAAGGGAAGAAGGGAAGAGCCGGGGAGGCTCCTGTGAGGCCGATTGGCGCGGTTTCGGGGGCGGGCGGGGGTAAACCCCGCCCCTACTCAAGTGTGTTGCGAGCCCGGCTATTGGAGGTCGGCTCG
>JAESQQ010000668.1 GCA_016765095.1 Planctomycetota bacterium
CGGGGGTAACCCCGCCCCTACCAAAGCGCGTTGTGAGCCATTCAGGAGGGCGTCTTGCGGAGTGGCCCTTCTGCGATTCGTAGGGTGCGGGGTTTACCCCCGCCCGCCTGTCCGGGAGAGACAGACGGCCTCTGAGCTTAGGGTTGTCAACGTCAGGAGCTGTAAACCCCGCACGCTACGAAGCTCATTCCGCGCCCCGATTGCGCTCTCGGGAAAGGTCAGGCGATGTCGGTATCATTTGGCCCCTCGTCATGGACACAGCCCCCCTCACCTCCCCAACGGACCCAACCTCCGTAGCGCAGGACCCCGTGGCGCGGCCCTCGGCAGCCCCTCCCCGCCCGCTCACAGGTTCTTCCAACACCCCACTCTCCGTCTCGGGGGCGTTTTGGATCTTGTTGGGTTCCGCTTGGCTGATCGCGTTGTTCGCGTTCGAGGCGCCCTCGAGTAGTCCCCGCACGGCTCGCGGCCTGGGGTCGTTCACGGCGCTGATCTCGCTCCTCTTTGCCGGCCTAGCGCTCTTGGAGTGTGCGCTGGGCCAGCGACGGCGGGCTCGATTCCTGCTCGCTGGGGCGGGCACGCTCCTGACCGGCTACGGACTCGTCAACACCTGGGCGCTCTCGCTGACTTCGATCTCGCTCGGGCACCTCCTGGAGCACTTGTTCAGCGCTCCGTCGCCAAGTCGTCACCTCTCCGAGGCGGGAGTCGAGCCGTCTACGGTCGCGCTGGGGACCCTGGCCCTCGCCGCGACCTTCTTCTTGGGCGGACTCGCCAACGCCCGGCTTCCCCGGCTCCTCATCGGCCCGCGAGCGCTGCGCGTCGTGGCCGCGATCTGGATCGGGTCCCTGGCGGTGTTTGTGGCCGAGCAAGCGAGCCGCCCCCCCGGCTACATCGAGCGAGGGCTCTCGCTGCCGCTTTACGTTCAGCTCTTCGACTCCAGGGTCGCGCCGGTGGAGGTCGTCGCCCGCCCCAGCGCCCCCCCCACGACGCTGGGCGCGCCCAAGAACCCCAACCACGTGCTCCTGATCGTGCTCGAGAGCTTTCGCGCCGACCTCCTGAAACGGCCCGACCTGGTCCCCAACCTGCGCGCGCTCGCCGCTCGTGGGATCGAGTGCACCGAGGGCTACACCCAAGCGACCGACACCCACCTCTCCTGGCAGGCCCTGTTTCTTCAGCGACCCGCGTTTCAGCGGATCGGCGCGCCCACAGGCGCGGGGGCCCCCGTGCTTCAGCTCTTCAAGCAGGCCGGCTATCAAATCGTGATCGTCTCCTCGACGACCTTGGAGTGGTACGACTTCGATCAGCGACTACAAGGAGCAGGGGGAGTCGTCGATCGCTTGACGGACTTCAAGGTCGCGGCTGGAGCTCGGCACCTCGCCGACGCCCAGGCCACCGACGCGCTCCTCGGAGTCATAGCGCAGCTCGGCTCCACGCCGACGCTGATGATCCTTCAGCTCGACGCGACGCACTTCGGCTACGACTTCGCCCGCGAGGCCGCAGTCGTCGAGCCCCACCTGAGCGAGACGGGGTTCACGCCCCTCCCCTACACCGCAGACGAGATCGACCTCCTCGCGGCGCGCTACTTCAACGCGGCCAACCAAGTCGACCGACAGCTCGGACGCGTGCTTGACGCCGTGGAGGCGCGCGGCCTGACGGAGCGGACGGCGGTCGTCGTCGTCTCGGATCACGGCGAAGACTTCGCCCCCGGACGCGTGGGTCACGCAGCCGTGACCCAAGCCACCAAGCGAATCCCCCTCCTGCTCGCCCTTCCAGGAGAACCTGCTCGAAGAGAAGCACGCACCGTGTCCACACCGGACGTCTGGCCGACGCTCTGCGAGCACCTCGGGATCGAAGTCGTGGGGACGCTCTGCGGCGAGTCGATCCTCTCGCCGACCGTGCGGGCAGAGGGGGTCTTGACCTACAGCGCGCTCTCCCAGCGGGCCCATTACACGCGGCCGAGCGAGGTGATCGAGTTCTACGCGGAGCGAGTCGGCGCGGATCGACTGCGCCTGCACCCGATCGGTGTCGTGGACCGCTCCGGCGCGCCGATTCCCGACTGGCAGAGCCACCTGGAGACGAACTCGGCCTGGCGCCGCGAGCTCCGAGATCGCTTTCCCGGGGGTGTTTACTAGCGGATGGGCTCTGTTTATTAGGGGGGACGGGTCTCCCCCATTCCTTCGCTCGTTCCTCGCTGCGGAACTCCCCCTCCGGGTTGCTTCGCACCCAGAAGAACCCTGCATGGTTGGTTGTTTTGGGTGCTTCGCACCCACAAATTCCGGGCTTCGCCCGGTCGCAGTGGCGGGAGCACGCTGTAGGGGGGACGGGTCTCCCTCGTTCCTCGCGGCGCCTGAGACCTATCGGGCACGCGTAGCCTAGGATCTTGGCGTGGACCTTCGCCTGCGCACCCGATATCGCGACCTCCTCGAGGACCCGGCCGACCCCGAGCGGATCGCCGCGCTGCGCGGAACGCTGGCGCACGCTCAGCCGAGCGACGCCGCAGCCCTGCGCGACCAGTTGATCGGCGCCTACTACGCCTCGGCCTCCTGGGAGAACCTCGGGGCGCGGGAGCGGCGTCACCTCCGCTTCGCCGGGCCAGGTCTGCTAGCCCCTGTGGCGCCCAAGACGGCCGAGATTCGCTGGCGGGAGAGCGGGAGCCTGGTCGGCGTCAACCACTCGACCGTTCTCCTAGAAGACCTCACCGGCGCTCTCGTCGGGCACGACCTGGCGACGGGCGAGGTGCTCTGGCGAGTCCCCAGCGCCTTCGAAGGCGCCACGCCCCTAGACGCCAGCGAGGGGCGTTGGGAGCGACTCGGCTGGGCCGCAGCCCCTTGGGGCGCCGTTGAACTCTTGGCCGAGTTCGACGCCCCGCTGACGTATCGCCGTCGCGGTCGGTACCACGCAGAGCTCGGGCGCGTGACCGAGCGAGCTCCGGTGGATCGCCTAGACGGCGGAGCCTGGATGCGCCTCCAGGTCTTGACGCCTCTGGGCGAGTGGGGCCTCGAGCCCGCGCTGATTCGAGAAGACGCGTCTGGCGGAGAGGGCCTCTGCGACGGGCAACTCTCCCTCGCGGGCTGGGACGACTCGCTCTACGAGCTCGAACTCGACCCGTCTCGTCCGAGCTTCGCGGTCCGAACCCTCGAACAGGACCAAGGAGAAGGGCACGCGTTCCTGATCCGTGACGACCCGACGCCCCGCGTCGATCCGATCCCCTGGCGAGTCTTTCCCGAACTCCACGCCGCACAGCCCGCAGCCCTCACCGAACTCCAGACCCAGACCGTGTCCCGGGGAGACACTGAGTGGAGCCTGGATCCCGGCGCTGGCCGTCTCCAGAGCTCGCGCGGGGGAGCCTGGGAGACCAAGGCCGCCGAGCCGGGGCAGCTCGACCTCGTCGCCTACGCGGACTGCGCCTGGGTCCTCGGACCGGGACCCCAGGCCCGGATCTTCGAGCTTGGGCAGAGCCCGCGGATCGTCGACCTGAGCCTCCCTTTCGACGGGCGCTCGGTCGGCGGCCCGAGCGGCATGTCGGGCTTTGGGCTCGAGGGAGGACTCCTCCTTCAGGCCGGCCGCGACGAAGTCCTCTGGCTGAGTTCGGACTAGCGCGTCGAGAGTCAGGCCGGTCTCGGTCAGGTTCCCCACCCGTAGTCCCGCCCTACCGGGCTGGGGATAGCCCGGCTACCCTCCCAGAGTGAGATCGGTCCTGATTCAAGACCTCCAACAAGGACGGCTGACCTTCTGCCCCGTCGGCCGCTGGCTGATGTTGGGCCGCTCGGGGCGATTGAGCGACGTGGTCTGCAAGGACCAGCACGTCTCTCGCGCCCACTGTCGAGTCCGCGGGCGCCCCGACGGTGGACTCGACATTGAGGACCAGAGTCAGTTTGGGACGCATGTCGGGAGCCAGACGGTCCAGAAGACCGCCAAGGCCAAGCCTTCCCAGATCGTCACGCTCGGGACGAGCTACGCGTTGCGAGTGATCGGTCTCCTCGACGACGACAGCAGCCAAGCGGGGCTCCTCGAGCCCGAGCCGCCCCAGCGTCTCGGCGCGCACATCATTTTGCTGCGCGAAGTGGGGCGCGGTGGAATGGGCGTCGTCTACGACTCCTGGGACGATCAGCGCCAGCAGCGCTGCGCGGTCAAGTGGCTCCGCGAAGGGGGCAAGGCAGACGCCGAGAACATTGGCCGCTTTCGCCAGGAGGCTGAGCTCCAAGGCCGGATGGGTGACTACCCCGGGATCGTGAAGATCTACGATCTGGGCGTGGTCATGGGCTCCGGTGAGCTCTTCTGCGTGATGGAGTTCGTTGACGGCGAGAGCCTGCTCCAGAAAATGAAGGCTGGGATCGAGCGTGCCGAGGGGGTCCGGATCGTGGCTCGGGCAGCTCGGGCCACGGCCTATGCGCACAGCCAAGGCGTGCTCCACCGCGACATCAAGCCCGGCAACATCATGATCACCAGCCAAGGCCAGGTTCGCCTGACCGACTTTGGGATCGCGCGCGCCCTAGACGCTGGGAGCGGTCGGACCATGACGGGGATCATGCTCGGGACGCCGGGCTACATGGCGCCAGAGCAGATTCGGGACGCCAAGTCGGTCACTCCGGCCGCCGACGTGTATGCGCTTGGAGCCACGCTCTACGCGGTGTTGACCAAGAAGCTCCCCATGAAGGGCAAGAACCTCGTCGAGGCTCTGCGGGCCGTGATGAACGGCGAGGTGGTCATCAGCCCCAAGGAGTATCTCCCCGACCTAGACCCCGTCCTCGAGGCGGCCTGCATGCGTTCGCTGGCCTTCAACCCCGACGAGCGCTGGGGGGATCCGGCGCTCCTCGCGACCGAACTCGAGCGTTGGCTCAAGCACCACGCCCCCCAACTCGAGGTTCAGCTCGACGGTCCGTGAGACCCGCTTGGGCAAAAAGAAGAGCCCGTGCGGTAGGCTTGAGGGGACGCCCCCAAGGAGGCACCGTGTTCACCTCTCTCCTACGCCCCCTGGCCTGCCTCGGCCTCGTGGTGGCTTTGCTCAGCCCCGCCTCGGGGCAAACCGAAGCTCCGACCGTCGTCCGCAAGCAACCTCGCCAACTCGTGTTGAGCTGGACACCCACGGACGGGAGCGTCTACACGGTCTGGCGCAAGCTCGGGAGCAAGGGCGAGTGGCGCGCCCTCAAGGAAGTCGCCAAGCCACACTTCGTGGACCAGGCGCTTCTGCCCCGCACGATCGCCTACTACAAGATCGCGATCGGCGAGACGATGAGCGCCGTCTCGGGCCCTCATGAAGCCCTCGACGACTTCTACGTCGAGTTGATCTACGTCTCCAAGACCGTCGCTAGGCTGCACTTCCACCAGTGGCGGGAGAACCGCAACGGTTGGGCCCGCTCGCTCGCCTTGGACGCCAAGAAGAAGGAAATGCTCGCGGGTTCCGACGTCGTCGGCGACTTCCAGACTCAGATCAAGGTCCTCAAAGTCGGCAAACACCCGACCAAGTCCGAGAGCGAAGCCGAGCTCGAATTCGTCAAGCTCCTGACCCCCGACCACCGCTTGGTCCAAGTCACGACGCGAGACAAAGTTCCGCTCGAGGTCTACGACCCCGAGCCAAAGAAGACCAAAGCCAAGAAGGCCAAGGCCGAGAAAGTCGCCAAGGCCAAGCGAGTCCGCAAACGTAGGAGCAAGACCCGCAAGCCGATCAAGTTCCCGCAGCCGAAGCTCGTCTCGCAGCTCCCCAAGAAGCGCCTTGAGTGGGAGATCGTCAACAAGTCGAAGTACAAGATGCACGTCATTATCCGGGGACGAAACAGCCACAACTTCAAGATCGGGCCCGACTCGACCTACGTCGTGAGGTTCACCGTCGGCGGGGACTACAAAGTCATGATCAACGCTGTCGGCGACGACCTGCTCGCGCTCGAGAGCAAGTTTGGCCTCGTCCAGGGCAATCGCTATCAGAGTGTGTTCGCGATCAAGGTCCTCGACGAGAGCGACCCGCGCGTCAAGGAGAAGAGGCGTAACCCGTGAGCCTGACCTGCGTCGCCAAGCTGAGCGAGCTGCGCGAGGGGCGAGGGCGAGTGGTCTCGGTGGGTGACAAGACGATCGCGCTCTTTCGACGGGGCGATCGAGTCCACGCGATCGACAACACGTGTCCTCACGTCAACGGGCCGCTCGGGGAAGGAGACCTCGAGGGCGACTGGGTGGCTTGCCCGTGGCACAAGTGGCGATTCGACATCACGACCGGCCTCTGCGAGCGCCACCCGAGCGTCAGCGTCGCCTGTTATCCAGTCGCGATCGACGGCGACGAGATCAGCCTCGAGCTGTGAGTCCGATCTCCCCCCGCGACCTGGCGGCGTGAGCCCGCCGCTCGACGCGATCCTGAGCCGAGGAGTCCAAGACCTCCTCCGGCGCGAGATCGAAGGCGCCAACGGAAGCGAGGTGTTCTTCCTCGGCCGCTGCGACCCAAACGGCGTCGTGATCGAGGTCGAAGTCGCCGCGCGCGGAAACCGCTCGGCCGTCCCAGCGCTCCTCGCCCGGGCAGCCGGCTTCCAAGCCGCGATCCACAATCACCCGTCTGGCGACCTGACTCCGACTCCGAGCGACCTCCGGGCCGCGGGCCTCCTCTCGAGCTTCGGGCTCGGGTTCTTGATCGTGGACGACGCGGTCGAGCGCGCCTACGAGGCGATCCCCGTCCCCCGCCAGCGCACTCGAGCCGCTCCTCCTCTGCCCCAGCTCCTCGATCCGGCCGAGGTCGCGGCCTTCTTCCGCGAAGGGGGCCCCTTGGCGCGAGTGCTTGGCGACGCCTACGAGCCACGACCCGCGCAGGTTCAGCTCGCGGAAGCGGTCGCCGCGACCTTCCGAGAGGAGGGCGTGGGGCTGTTCGAGGCTGGAACGGGGACCGGCAAGACCTTCGCCTACCTGGTCCCAGCCGCGCTCCAGGCCTTGCGAACGGGGGAGAAAGTCCTGATCTCGACCGCGACCAAGAACCTCCAGAGTCAACTGACCCTCAAGGACGTCCCGGCCCTGGCCGACGCGCTTGATCTGCCCGAGGACGCTCCGCTCAAAGTCGCGATCGTCAAGGGCCGCTCGAACTTCGTCAGCCTTCGCCGCGCGCAGGAGGCGATTCAGCAAGGCCAGCTCGCGTTCGAGGGGCAGGGTGAACAGCAAGAAGTCGTGCGCCTGGCCGCTTGGGCACGCGAGACCCGCTCCGGCGACAAGGCCGAATTGTCGCCCCCGCCGAGCTGGGAGGCCTGGGATCACGTCGTCTCAACAAGCGACAACTGCCTCGGCCGCCAGTGCCCGCGGTTCCGTGATTGTCACTTCTTTGAGCAACGTCGGCTGGCCCACGAGGCCCACGTGGTGGTCGCGAATCACCACCTGCTCTTCGCCGACCTCGCGATCAAGCTCGGCTCGGGATTTGATCGAGCCGCAGTCCTCCCGCCCTTCAAGCGCGTCGTCCTCGACGAGGCGCACCACGTCGAGGACATAGCCTCGGAGTACTTCGGGCTCGAGCTGACCGAAGTCGCGTTGACGCGCCCCCTGGGTCGCCTCGAACTCGAACGTCGGCGCGGGCGGGGCCTCCTCCCTGCCCTTCAGGCCCAACTCCGAGGGCCCAACCTCGATCGCTTGGCTCGGACCCTCGAGGAGCGCCTTCGGCCGCTGCGTGAAGACACCCGCCGGAGCGTCGAGGACGCCTTTCGCCTCACGACAGAGCTCGTGCGCGAGGGCTGCCCGGCAGGAGAGCGCGAGGCGCGCGAGGTCAAAATGCGGGTCGGACCCGAGCACGCCGAGCTGTTCGCGCCCCTCGAAGACGCTCGCGCCTCGCTCGTGCTCTTCGTCAGTCGCCTCGGGCGACTCCTCGACGAAGCCAAGGCGATCTTCGACCTCGAGCAAGAGGACGCGACGCGCTCGGTTCGACTTCAAATCCGAGGCTGCCTCAAGCGCCTCGAGCGCGGGGCGACGGGGCTCGAGGAGTTCCTTGGTGGCGTCGGCTGCCGGGTCGGACCCGTGCTCCCCGGCGGAGCGATCGCGCCTACAGAGCCCAGCCCCGAACGCTCCGCTGATCCCGAGCAGAGCCCGAGCAGCGCGGATCCTCCCTTGCCAAGCGAGCAAGTCCGCTGGATCGAGCTCTTCAAGACCCGACGCCGGCAGGACCGGCTGCGCCTCAGGAGCGCTCCGCTTCAAGTCGGACCCCACCTCGTGCCCGCGCTCTTCTCGCCCGCCAAGAGCGTCGTGTTGACCTCGGCCACGCTCGCGACCGGTCAGGGAACCGAGTTCCTCCAAGCTCAACTCGGTCTCGGGGCCTGGCAAGCGGCCCACCCCGAGCGCCGGCTCCGCGAACTCCGGATTCCCTCCCCCTTCGACTTCCCGCGTCAGGTCCTGCTTGGAATTCCGAGCGACCTCCCGCTTCCCAATCAGCCAGGCTTTGGGCCCGCCACCACCGCCGCTTTGCGCGCGCTCCTCGAGACCTCGCGCGGGCGCGCGTTCGCGCTCTTCACGAGCTTCGGCGCGCTCCAGCGGGCCTACGACGCCCTCGCTCCGGCCCTCGAAGCTGCGGGCATGCTCCCCCTCCGTCAGGGCTCCGAGGACCGCCAAGCGCTCCTCGACCGCTTCAAGGCCACCCGGGGAGCGGTCCTGTTCGGGACCGATTCGTTTTGGGAAGGCGTCGACGTGCCAGGCGACGCCTTGGTCCTCGTCGTGATCGCCAAGCTCCCGTTCGGGGTCCCGAGCGAACCCCTCCAGCTCGCCCGGGCCGAGGCCGTCGAAGCCAGAGGAGGAAGCCCCTTCTCGGAGCTGGCCCTCCCCCAAGCCGTCCTCAAGCTCAAGCAGGGCTTCGGGCGCTTGATCCGAAACCACGCCGACCGGGGTGCCGTCATCATTCTTGACCGTCGGGTGGTGACGCGGGCCTACGGGCGCGCCTTCCTAGACAGCCTCCCCGCCGCGCGAATCGAAGTCGCTCCGCTCGCGGACCTTCTCCCACTCGTGGCGCGAATGACCCAGTAGCGAATCAGGCGGTAGGGACCCGGCTACAGGGCTTCCGAGACGAGCTGTAGCTGTACTGCTTTGCCCTCGCTGTCGAAATTTTGTGGGGCTTTTGTAGGGGCGGGGTTTACAGCACCTGACGTATCAAATCTCAAGATAAGAGCCCATTTGTCTCGCCGAGACAGACGTCGGGCGGGGGTAAACCCCGCACCCTACAGATCGCACGGGGGCCCTCGGAGGAGGCCGAGTCTGCCCCTCCAATGTGCCCCTCTAGGCGGCTCGCAACACGCTTGCGTAGGGGCGGGGTTTACCCCCGCCCGCCCCGAGGCCGCGCCGACCTGGCCTCATTGGAGCCTCTCGCGCACTTGTCCATTGTCCATTGTTACGTCAGGCGCTTAAACCCACGAGCGTTGGTGTCTTGCCCCAAGGCGCTGGCGCGTAAGTGTTTAGCCGGATTTCTCCGAGGTCGCTCCCCTCTAGGTTGAAGGAGCAATCCATGACGCCTCACCCCCTCCTCGCTGCGGTCTGCTTCGCAGCTCTCTCTTCACTGGCGCTCGGAGTCCCGAGCGGCACCCTCAGCGCTTCGCCCAGCGAGCCCACGATCGCTCCCGGGGCTCGAGGCACCACCCAGCTTCGCTGGCAGGCTCGCGAGGTCAGCACGGCCCAGCTCTGGGTCCAGCTCGAAGACGGGACCCAACGCCTGGTCGCCCAGCAGCGGGACGGGAGCGTGAACGTCCCCTGGATCCAACCGGGCAAGGGATATCAGTTCCTCCTCTTCGCTGGGCGCTCCCGCAGCCAACTCCTGGCCCGAATTCGCGTGCTCGGCGTGCCCGCCCAAGGCGGCGTCCTGACGGCCAGTTCCCTCCAGGTCTCCGTTCCCGTTGGCGGCCGTGGCCGAACCACTCTGGCCTGGGCCAGTGACCTCCCCGCCAGCGCAGAGCTCTGGGTTCGACGTGGACAGGGGACTGAAGTCCTCGTCTCGCGCAACGCACGAGGAGAGCTCACGCTGCCCTGGATCGTCGTTGCCAGGTACAGGTTCTCGCTCTACACAAGCGGACGCGCCCGCCTCTTGGACCGCCTCGTCGTTGAGGGCCGCCGATCCACCCCGACGCCCACGCCGCCCACCTCCCCTCCCACGGTGCCAGGCCCTGCTGGCCAAGATCGGCTGGCCTCGCTGTATCGGGCGCTGGCTAGCGACACTCGAGTCGACACCACTCAGAAGACGCTGATCCAAGCTCGCCTCCGCCTCGACGCGCCCCAGTGGGTCCTCCTCCACAGCGACGGGAGGGTGTTTGCCTCTGCAAGCGGCTCTTCCGCCACTGTTCAGATTCACGTCAACGGACGTCCCGTCGGGACACGTGGCGTGATCGACTGGCGAGGGAGTCGGAGCCCCGTCCAATATGGGATCAACGCTCTGGCGGCAGAGCTGCTCCCAGCCGGCGAGCACACCGTGAGCCTGGTCGGCCAAGCCGAGGCAGGCGCGTTCACCTTCGGTGCGGGGGGAAACCTCTCGGCTCTCGTCCGCCCCGCCGAACACGTGCAAGCGTCGACCCTCAGCAGGGACTCGTCTCGTCTCTCCTTCGCGACGCGTGGGCTCGGCTTCGAGAAGCTCGGCTACCTGAACAGACTCCCGCACCGGGCCCTGCTGACGCATACGCTGCGCCCCCAGCGAGGCGAGGCCCTGTTCGCGCTGGCCTCCGGCCACGTGTTCCACAACCGCCGCCGCTACGGCGACGCCATGTGGGGCCTGTTCCTAGACGGCCGCTGGGACTTCGCCGACCGCGGCGTCCGGACCAACATGAGCGTGACCGACATTTGGGACGGCGCCTCGCTGCGCGCCTCCCTCTTCTCCCAGGCCTATGTGGAAGGCTCACGCTTTGACGGCTCGCCGCGAACCCTCTCGCTCGACGCCTGCGAGTTCCCCTGGTCCCCCAACCGAGAGCCGGAGCTCGAGTTCCAAGTCGGCGCCACCAGCGGACTGGTGACTCTGCACGGCGGAATGCAGGTCGCAGGCACGGCCCCCGTCTTGCCCCAGTTCGAGCAGGGCGACTACATCGTCGTCGGAGGGAGCCGGACCCCACAGCGAGCCCCCCTCGGCCAGCCTCGCCTGCTGGCCCAAGGCGCCCTTTCCGTCCCGGCAGGACATGACGGAGTCGTGTTCCTGACAGCCAAGGCCCGCGTTCAAGGCGACTCGAGCGACCCCGGCGGCACCGTCACACTTTGGATCGAGATCGACGGAGTCCGGCGTGGCTGTATTGCGGTTCAGCAGCTGCGCTCCCCGGCCTCGGTCAGCCAGCGAACCATCAGCGCCAGCTACCTCGCCGCAGGCCAGGAGCGGCTTCGCCCAGGGGCTCACGTGGTCCGCCTCTACGCCCGGGCCGTAGGCGACTTCAAGCACCTCTCGGTGCACAACGACTGCGGAGTGATCTTCTTCGACTGAACACAAAGACCTACCTCTCTTGATCCTCGCCTCGCCGTGGCCTGGGTGCGTTGCCCAGGTCGCGGCGTCGCCCTTGGTTGGCGAGGACCCAGAGAGCCCTGATACTCCCCTCATGCCGAGATCATGGGGCGAGTTCCAGATCCTCGCGCAGCTCGGCTCCGGGAGCTCCGCTACCGTCTATCGAGCGCGCGCTGCCGACGGGCGCGAGGTCGCGCTCAAGGTCGCTCGGGACTCCCTCGAGCCAGACGAAACGCGCCGTTTCCTCCGCGAAGGCGAGCTCGCGAGCACTCTCGAGCACCCCGGCCTCGTTCGCGTCGAGGGCTGGGGCGAAGTCGAAGGGGTCCCCTACGTCGCCCTCGAGCTGACCCCCGGCGCGCAGCCCCTGGATCGAGCCTGGGCAGACTGGGAGCTCTCCCGCCGAGTGGACGCGGTGCGCCAGGCCGCAGACGCCCTCGGCGCCGCACACGCACAGGGCCTCGTTCACCGCGACTTGAAGCCCGCCAACCTCCTCGTCGATCCCGACGGGCGGGTCCGGATCACCGACTTCGGGCTCTCCTGGCACGCTGGGCTCGACTCGCTGACCCAGAGCAGGGCTCTGCTGGGGACGCCTCTCTACATGGCCCCCGAAGTCTGGTCGGCGCCTGGCAAGGCCTCCCGCCGCCAGCCCGCCATGGACGTGTGGTCGCTCGGGGTTCTGCTCTATGAAGCCCTCACCGGGCAGCACCCCTACGGCTCGCCCGGAGAGACTCAAGTCGCGATCCTGCGCCGCCTGCAACGCCCGCTGCGCCGGCCGCGCGAGCTGACCTCCGGCCTGCCCGCAGCCTGGGAGGCGACTTGCCTTCGGGCGCTCGAGCGCGACCCGACTCGGCGCTTCGCCGACGCGCGGGACTTCGCTCGTGCGCTCGGAGAGGAGCCCCCCGTCGCGCCGGGGCGTCGGCTGTGGCGTGGACTCGCCCCCCTCGGGATCGCGCTTCTCCTCGGGGCCCTGCTCTGGCTGCGCCCTGCGACCTTGGGCCCACTCCCCCCGCCGCCCCCGACGAGGACTCCGACGAGCCTGGCCTCTAGCCCCACACCCAGTCCGACTGCAACCCGGAGTCCGCCCGCAACCCGGAGCCCCGACCCCGAGCCGAAGTCGACCCAACCTATCGCGGCCGCACCCCGCGGAACCCTCGTCGCCGAACCAAACCCGGTTCTCGTTGCCCCAGCCTCGATCGGCGAGACCTCGATCGCTTGGACCACCTCGGGGTGTCAGCGGACTCCCAGCGTGTGGGTCAGCGAGGCCTCAAAGCCCACGGCCAAGCCCAAGCTCTTCTCGAGCGGAGTCAGGGGGCGCGACCCCGCAGCCTGGATCGTGCTCGGACGCAGATACACCTTTCGCCTCCACGCAGGACCCGACCCCAGCTTCCCCCTCCTCGACGAACTCGTGGTGACTGCCAGAACGCGCTGAGCCTCCGCGTCCCCCGGTGACGCCTTCGCTAGCCCGGGGCGCCTGCCCTCAGCACAGCGGTGATTCGGTCGAGATCCGCCAGGATCTGGCTGTCCTTGACTCGCCGTGGGCCGACCTTCAAGCGACGCAAGGTCTCTACGACCTCCCGCCGCGTCAGGCGAACTCCCTCGAGGAGAGAGCCGACGTAGACGTCCCAGACGAGGCGACGTCGCCACCGAGTTGCGCTCTGGGAGCCGGCCAAGACCTGCTCCTTGAGGCCCTCAACGAGCGCCTCGACCCGCAGCGAGCCCTCGGGACTTGGCGGCAGCGGCGGAGGAGCCTCAAGTTCGTCAGGCAAGGGCCGCGTGGCTTCGCGGCGTCGTGCCACGCCGAGCAGAGTCCTGACCCAGGCTCGAGTGCTCGAGCGCCTGAGGCGCCTGAGCGCCTCGGCCAAGGGCAAGTCCTCCGAGCGGCTCAGTCCGACCACGCGCAGCGCGACCTCCTGGATCGCGTCGTCGCGAAGGTCTTCTTGTCCAGCAGGGACTCGGACCTGGGCTCGCAGGTAGTCGAGCAGGGCGTCGGCGAAAGAGCCTGCTCGGGCGGCCCCAGCGAGCGCCGTGGAGACGGTGCTCGCCGCCCCCTGTCCGCTCGTGGCTTGGGACTGCTCGACGAGGTTCGAGACGATCTCGAAGTTCCGGCGCGCCGCCGGGAAGTCCGAGCGAAGGCGGAGCGCCTCGGCGAGGTCGCGGAGGGCTCCGTCGAGGAGACCCAATTCGAGGCGCACGCAGCCTCGGTCGTTGAAGGCTGGAGCGTAATCGGGCTGCGTCGCGATCAGCTCCCCGAGGAGAGCCTCCGCCTCGCGCAACGAACCGGCGCGGCTCGCGGCGCGAGCCAGGTTCAGTTGCTCGCTGAGGGAGACCATGCCCACACCCTACCTGCCATGAGTTCCGGGACGGACCACGCGGACCTCGCGTGATCGGGCGAGGGCTCTCGGCACGCGAGCGTATGGCCTGATCGAGTCTCTGAAGTCGCTCTAGACGCGGACTCTTCGCTCGCTCAGCCAGCCCCAGACCTCCGCCTTGGGCTGCGTTCATCTTCTCGATGGCCGTGGGCCGCGCGGCTAGGATCTCGAAGTGGCGAGGAGGGCACCACGGCTATCCAGTTTCGGATACCCGCCTTCGACTCTCAGAGCACGCGCTAGGAGGCTTCATGGGTAGCTACGGCTGGAAGATCGGGCGTGTTCTGTTTGGCACGCTGGTCGTTGGCTGCACGATCGCCTACCAGGGTCGATCGTCTTATCTCGAGGACTACCCCCTCCACGTCATCCTCAACGTCTTGGGGGCGATCTTCTTCCTCTCGGGCGTGCTCGGGCGTGATTGGCGTCGTGCGGCTCTTCGTGCACCGGCGCAAGGGCACCGAGTCGTCGAAGCTTCGCGGCTTCGTCCTGTTCGTCATGACGCTGTTGCTCGGGGGCGTCTCGGGCTACTACCTGGCGGGCGCCGGCCTCGTCCTGAACCTGCGCCACGCTGAGGAAGGGCGCTGGGGGAAGAATCGGACGGAGTGGGGTCCCTCCAGCTGGCTCAACTACATGGACTGGGCTCGGGAGCTGGATGCCGGCCAGCACAAAGAACTCGCGCGAACCCACACCCCTCTGACCGAGCACCTGGCAGAGGCCGTCGGGGGCTACGACGACGCGTCCTTCGCCGAGGCCGCGGGGCAGAGGTGGATGAGGGCGACTGCGCTGCGGGAATACCGGGCGAAGTTCCCCGAGAGCCGCAACCTGGACAAGGCCCACTACCGATTCACCGTTCGAGCGCGCCCCGCCCCCAAGTTCTCGGCCAGCACCGAGCGCATGACCGCGGAGGCCGAGGCTCAGGAGATCTACGGGACCATGGCCTGGACCGCCTTCAACGAGTTCGCGGACAAGCTCGCGGTTGGCTATGGGCTCCCGGTTCTCGGGTCTGGCTTTCTGCCGCGGCAGAAACCTCTGACAGGGTCGAGAACGGGAACGCCGTTCTCACGTGCGCGAGGTCCTTGGTTTCTGCCGCGGCAGAAACGTCTGCCGAGCCCCGGAACGGGGAACATGGTTCTCATGTGAGCGGAGTCTTGCCGCATGGGAACCCATGCGCAGACTCGGGTCTGTTTCAAGTGAGAACCCGGCAGGCCCGACGAAGCTTGGCTGGCATGAACCGTGACGGGGGCTCCGAAAGGCAACAGTTCGGCGGGGTTCCAGAGGAGTGAGACTCCTGCTGGTGCGAGCCTCGAATCCACATTCTACCGGCCACCTCCGACGCCTAGAAGCACGCGTCTCTCGCGGACA
>JAESQQ010000669.1 GCA_016765095.1 Planctomycetota bacterium
CGCAGCAGTTCGCTCGCGAGTTCGGATCGCATGCGTCGGCGTGTGGCGAGTTCGGGTCGCGCGATTAAGCGACGCGCTACAGCAGGGCGAGCTTGTCCGAAGGCGGGTTCGTTGCTTGCGCGTCCGCTGGAGTCGGGTCGCGTTAGGTCGGCTTCGCGCTGCCGGTTTCGCGACAGCCTCTCGTGCTCGTGCTCGTGCTCGTGCTCAACTTGGCACCAGCGAGGGCACCGAGTGCGATTCGTAGGGTGCGGGGTTACCCCCGCCCGCCGCCTGTCCCGGAGGGACAGACGGCCGGATGGACAGGCGGCCGGTGGGACAGGCGGCCGGTGGGACAGGCGGCCGGTGGGACAGGCGGCCGGTGGGCCGATCGACTCTTGGGAGTTACTCCGCGACTTCGATCGCGATCTTGTGAGGCTGGACCTCGGGGCGTTTGGTGACCTTGACGGTCAGGACGCCGTGCTCGAAGCGAGCCTCGATTGCTTCAGGGTCCACCGAGAGGGGGAACCGGAAGCTGCGCTCGAACTCGCCTCCGCGGCGCTCGCTGACGTGCGCCTTGGCCCCTTCGTCGAGGTCAGGGAGGGTCTTGTCGCCCTTAAGCGTCAAGGTGTGACCTTTGAACGCGAGGTCGAGAGTGGCTGGATCGAAGCCAGGCAGTTCGACCCGGATCAAGTAGGCCGTGTCGCTCTCGATCAAGTCGACGGGTGGGCGCAGAGCTGAGGCGCGCGCGGCGGGAGCGGCGGTTTCGCAGGCGTTGCCTTCGAACAGATCGCGGACGAGAGCTTCGAAGGGATAAGAGGTTGAGAGTCGGTAAGCCATTGGAGTCTCCTGTTCGTGGTGCTGGCCGGCTATCAATCAAGTCGCGTGCCAGTTGCGGCGGGGCGGCGCGTCCTTGAAAGTCCAGGGCTTATGAGCACGCCTCTTGCGGAAGGCGGTCAGATTGGCCGGCTGGGTCGAGGCCAGGAGTGCAGTCATGGCAGATCCCACCGGTGTTCCCCTTGAGCGCGTCCTGAGCGCGGTCCGGGAGCAGTGCCCGCCTCGCTATGCGCTGGACGGAGACAAGACGGGCCTCCAAGTCGGCCGAACGGACCGTCGGATCGATCGAGTCCTGACCACTCTCGACCTCACCTTGGAGGTCGCGGAGGAAGCCCGCGACTTAGGTGCGGGCCTGATCGTCAGCCACCACGCCGTGATTTTTCGTTCGCTTCGTCACCTCAGAACCGACGACTTCAAGGTCAAGATTCTCGAGGTCCTCCTCAAGCACGAGATCGCGGTCTACGTCCCCCACACAGCCATGGACGTCGTCGCGGGCGGCATGAACGACGCCCTCGCCGCTGCCGTCGGGCTCCTTGAGACCCGCTTCCTCGAGGAGACGGGACGCGACGCGGGGGTGCTCGTGACCCTTCAGGCTCCCGCCGGCACGGCCGACGCCATTGCTAGCCTCTGCCAAGAACGCGGCGAGAGCCTCGATCGCGAAGGTGATCGGATCGCCGCGACCCTCGACGCGAAGCGAGCGCGCTCCCTCGCGCAGGCGATCGAGAAGCGGTGGGGCGTCGAGCCCCATGTCCTCCGCCTCGAATCTCACGCGCCGCGTCGTGGGATCGGTCGAGTCGGAAAGCTCTCCAGCCCGACCTCGCTGCTCGACCTCGCGACTCGTCTCAAGACAGAGCTCGAAGCCCCAGGCGTGAGGTTGGTCGCGCTCGACCCGGGCGCGAAGGTCAAGAAAGTCGCCGTGCTTTGCGGAGACGGACGCAGCTTCCTCAACGCCGCTTGTTTCGCGGGCGCCCAGGCCTTCGTAACCGGTGACGTGGACCACCACACCGCCCTCGAGGCGCGCGCGCGAGGCCTGGCCCTGATCGACGTGGGCCACTGGGCCTCCGAGCGACACGTCTCCACGCTTCTCTGCGAGGGCCTCCGAGAGCGACTCGCGGACGAGCCAATCGAGATCGTCCAGAGCACCGTCGACACCCAGCCCTTTCGATTCCTCTAGCCCGCTGAACGCGGCGCACGCTCCCTCGCGCTCGGGCACAATCGACGCGTGGACCAAGTCGGCCAGTATCAGATCCTCCAGGAGCTCGCGCGCGGCGGGCAGGGGGTGGTGCTGAAGGCCAGACACCGATCGGGCGCGATCGTCGCCCTCAAGCTCCTCCTCAATCAAGACCCTGAGACCCGCGCTCGGTTTCACCGAGAGGCTCAGATCCTCACCCAGCTCCAGCACCCCAACCTCCTCAGCGTCGGAGACTTCGGCGACCTACCCAACGGGACGCCCTACCTGGCCATGGAGTTCATAGCCGGCCAAGACCTCTCCGACTGGGTTCGTCAGCGCGGAGCGCCCGACGCTCAGACCCTCGTCTCCGTGCTCGGGAGCCTCGCTGACGCACTTCACTACTGTCACCAGGCGGGGGTCGTTCACCGAGACGTCAAACCGAACAACGTCATGATCGAAGCAGGCAGCGAGCGAGTGGTTCTAGTCGACTTCGGCCTGGTCAAACGCGAACGGCTTCAGGCGGCTGGGTCCACCAAGGACAGGCAAAGCCTGACTCAGGAAGGCGACATTCTCGGGACCCCCTCCTTCATGCCTCCCGAACAGGTCTCCCCAGAGTTTGGCCCCGTCGACGCTCGATCTGACATCTACGCCCTTGGCAGCCTGCTCTACTTCCTCCTCACCGCTCAGCCGCCGTTCACCGGTCGGGGAGCCATGGAGGTCCTCCTCAAAGTCGTCGAGGAGCCCCCCCCCGACCCTCGGGCCGTGAATCCGACCGTGTCCGACACGTTGGCTGAACTCTGCTTGAAGGCCATGTCCAAGGACATGAACCTCCGCCCCGACTCCGCCGCCGCGTTCGCCAGCGAGCTCCGCAAGAGCGTCATTGAGCCTGAGGTAGACCCGACACGCCGCGGGCTCCGGCTCGGGGCCCTCGCGCTCGCGGCCTTGCTTGGAGTCCTTGGCTTGGCCGCGCTGTCTTCGACTCTGCTCACTCCAACAGCGTCTCCGACGCCACCCGTCGAGACCCCAGCGCCCTCCCCGACCCAAGCACACCCAGGCGAACCTCCGAACCTAGCTGCGATCCGCCGCGCCGCCGAGCAGCGGGACCCCAAATCAATGGTAATCCTGGCGAGGGCGTTGGAGTTTGGCCATGAGGAGGCGAAAACGGACCCAGCGCAAGCGCTCATGTGGTACCGCCGAGCCAGCGATCGAGGTGACGTGAACGCCATGGTCGACCTCGGAAACATGCTGCGAGAGGGCCGGGGTGCCGACAAGAACGACGAGCTCGCGGCGGACTGGTTTCGCCGCGCCGCCGAGAAGGGCGAGCCGAGAGGCATGAACGACCTGGCCAACATGCTGAGCCGGGGTGCCGGAGTGACTCAGGACGAAGCTCAGGCCGCGAAGTGGTACCGCAGGGCCGCCGAAGCGGGGCAGACGGAGTCCATGGTGGGACTGGCAAGGCTTCTTTGGGAGGGGAGAGGCGTGACCCGCGACCGAGCGGAGGCCGCCGCCTGGTATCAGCGCGCGGCGAAGCGGGGCTACACACCTGGAATGGTCCTCCTAGGCTCCGCCCACGAAGACGGGAAGGGCGTGGAGCAAAACGAGACGAAAGCCGTCGAGTGGTATCAGCACGCGGCAGACCGAGACGACGCTCAGGGCATGAGCAACCTCGGCAGAATGCTGCGGTCGGGGCGAGGAGTCGCCGAGAACTGGCCCTTGGCCGCGAAGTGGGATCAACGAGCGGCCTCGCTTGGGGAGGTGGACGCGATGCGAGACCTGGCCACCATGTTGTCCCAAGGTCACGGGGTGAGGAAAGATCCGCGACTGGCCGCAGAGTTGTTTCTTCGCGCTGCGGAGAAGGGCGACACCGAGTGCATGTTTCAGACGGCCATTCGGTTTCAGGCCAGCGAGGTCACCCAGGACCTTCCCCGCGCCGCGACGTGGTTTCGCCGTGCAGCCGAGAAGGGTCACGCGAGAGCCATGTACAGCCTAGGCAGCGCGCTGGCCGGCGGTCGAGGGGTCCCCCGGGACGACGTTGCGGCTGTCCGGTGGATCCGACTCGCTGCCGAAAAGGGCGATCTAGTCCAGGCGAAAGTCACCCTCGGTCACCTCCTGCTCACGGGTCGCGGCGTGGCCAAGGACGAGAGCGCGAGTGCGGAGTGGTTCCGGCGCGCCGCCAAGGCCGGCAGCACGAGTGGAATGGTCAAGTTCGGTCAGGCTCTGCTGGACGGCCGCGGCGTCGCTGAGAACCGAGCAGAGGCTGAGAAGTGGTTTCACCGCGCAGCCGGGACCGGCGACTTGGACGCCATGTGCGCCTTGGGCCTCCTCCTGACCACTGGGGCAGCGGGAGTGCCCACACGCATAGAGGAGGGAGCGAAGTGGCTCCTCCGCGCTGCTCAGAGTCACCACCCAAAGTCTCTCTACATGCTTGGCGATATGTACGAAACGGGCCGCGGCGGCCTGCCGAAGAACCTAGAGCAAGCTGAGGGGTGCTATCGCAGAGCTGCGCTCTCAGACGATCCACGTTTACGTGGATTGGCTGAGGCCGCGCTCAAGCGCCTGAAGCGCTAATGGCCCAGAGGCCCGACTCGCGGCCATGGGCCACTAACGGTCGCGGACTTACTCGGCCAGACCCGCCATCGTGATCGCCGTCGGAACCTCTTGGTACTGGGGGAAACGACCCGCTTGACCCTTAGAGAACAGAAGCGTCCCGTCGACCTCGACGTCGAAGATCCCTTTGCTCCCCTCGATCAACTCGGGCTCGACGGAGGACTCCCCAAACTTAGCCTTCAATTCGGCGACCAGACCGGTCGCCTGAGGTAGGTAGTTTCAGGATCCGCAATACGTGACACGCAACTTCATGTCGCACCTCCTTCTACCCAGGCATTGGAGCAAAGCTCCAGGCCAAGAGGGAGCCCTAGCCCGAGGATGGGCATTATCTTACGTGCGCGCTCTCAGCCGACCCCGCTCGCGTTCTAGAGTCCGCTGGCGTCGGGGCGCTGCCCGCGTCGCCTCGTTAGGGTGAAGGCATGAGAGTCACACTCACTCTGTTCCTCGTCTTGGCCCTATGCGCCTTCGGCCTCGCGGACGAAGTCGTCCTCAAGAACGGGCGCGTGGTTCGAGGCAAGATCGTCCGCCAGAACAAGCGGGTGGTCGTGATTCGCAGCAACCGCGGCAAGCTCTCGATCCCGCGCAGCGCGATCGCCGAAGTCATCAGCGCGCTGACGCCTCGACAGCAGTTCTCAGCCCGTCGGGCGAAGCTGGCCGAGGACGACACCAAGGGGCGCATCGAGCTGGCCGACTGGGCCGCCGCCAATGGGCTGGGGCGCAAGGCCCTCGAACTCCACTCCGAAGCTCGCGGCATGATCCTGGCGCGCCGGCTCGCCAAGGCCTCAGAAAAGGACACGGCTCGGGCCTACGTCGGCGTCTTCCACTGGGCTCGCCGCTCCGGCGTTGATCGAGCCACGCTCGTCGCGATCCTGGGCGCAGCCGGACGCCGCGACCGCGACAACCCCGAGCTGCTAACCGCCGCCCTGAGCTACGCCAGGCAGCTCGCCGTCGAGGAAGAGCGGTTGAGGAAGTCTGCGGCTGCGCTCCGCCGGCCCCGCTACCGGGACCCCAAGAGCACCGACGGCTCGCGGGGAACCTCTAAGACCTGGAGCCCTCAGTCGATCACTCCACCCCGCAGCGCCGACGAGCTCGACCGAGAGCGCAAGAAGGTGGCCGCAGCGAAGGCCGCCATGAAGCGATACGCTCGGGCCCGTGAAGCGAGAAGAAAGCGCTGAGCCCGCTCTCGGAGACGGGCGCCCCGACGGGCTGGCTACCGACGGGCTGGCTACCGACGGGCTGGCTACCGACGGGCTGGCTACCGACGGGCTGACCGCCACGCGCCGCCGAACTGCGCTGGCCTCGCCTGGCGATCTCGCCCGGTGACCATCTCCCCGACTCACGCTGCGCAGTCGGACCCCGGCGACCGGGGAGATCCACGCCCCGGGGAGTGGATCGGGCACTATCAAGTCGTGGCAGAGCTAGGCCGGGGGGGCATGGGCCTCGTGCTCCAAGTTCGCCACGGAGAGACGGGCCACGAAGCGGCGCTCAAGCTGATCCTGGCCGGCGCAGCTTCCGAAGAAGCCTCGGTTCGATTCGGGCGAGAGGCCGAGGTCTTGGCCCGGGTCCAGCACCGCAACGTGGTCCGGGTATTCGAGCTGGGACACGCCCCGCAGGGGCCCTACCTCGTGACCGAGCTGGTCGAAGGTCAGGCACTTTATCAGCGCCTCAATGAAGGGCCCCTCGACGCCGACGAAGCAATCCGGCTCGTGATCGAGCTCTCGCACGCCGTCCAAGCCGTCCACAGCGCCGGGGTCCTCCACCGCGACTTGAAACCTCAAAACGTGATCCTGCGTCCCGACGGGACACCCGCTCTGCTCGACTTCGGCATCGCCCACGACGAAAGCGCTGAGCAGCTGACTCGAACGGGTCAGCTCCTCGGCACGCCGCTCTACATGAGCCCCGAGCAAGCCTCGGGAGACCACCGGGCGGTCGACGCCCGAAGCGACGTCTACGGCCTCGCCGCGATCTTGTTCGCGCTCCTCAACGGCTGCCCGCCCTATCACGAGTTGGAAGGCCGCGGACAGTACGCCGTGATCCTCGCCGTCCTCCGAGGAGACCCCGCTTGGCCCCGAAAGCGCGAGCTCCCGCGCGAGCTCGTCGCGATCGTGAGCAAGGTGTTGGGCACGGTCCGCGCCGATCGTCCCGCGAGTCCAGGGGACTTCGCGAAGATCCTCGAGACCTACCTCGCCGAGGGCAGCCGAGCCCGCTCCCGCCGCCCGCTCCTCGTCCTCGGCGCCGTCGCCCTC
>JAESQQ010000670.1 GCA_016765095.1 Planctomycetota bacterium
GGCGACACGCGAGGCGAGCCCCGAGCGGCGGATCCGGCTCGAGCTAGGGCGCGACGCGCGCCGACTCTGGGCGCGGGTCACGTATCGCGGCCCGAGCCAGCCGCTCCACTTCGACGAGTCGGGCTTTGATCATGCGCCCCTCCCCGAGTCTCCCGACATGGGGCACGTGATCGTGACCTCCTACATGGACGAAGTCGACTTCGCCGAGACGAACGAGGGGACCGAGATCCGCATGATCCGCTTCCTGCGGCCTCGGGGTGGGCCCGCGTGAGCGACGCCGGTTGGCTGAGCGCCTTTCGCGATCAAGTCGAGCGCACGCCAGACGCGCTCGCGCTCCGGATTCCAGACGGTCCAGCGACGACCTTCTCTGAGTTCCTGCGCGAGATCGAGGAGTTGCGCGCTGCGATCCAGGCTGGCGGCCTCGTTGCAGGGGAGTCGGTCGTGCTCTTTCTGCCCTCGGGCCCCGACTTGCTCCGGGCGTTCGCGGCGACGACTTCGCTGGGCGTGATCGCGGTTCCACTCTCGCCTTCGTTGACGGCCTTCGAACTCCCGCGCATTCTCGACCTCGCGCGGCCGAGCGCGGTTGTGACCTACGCTTCGCACTGGGCGGACCTCGCGCCAGCGCTCGCCGGGGTCAGCGAACTCCGTCAGGTCGTGGTGTTGGGCGAGGAGGTCCTCTCGGCTCCCCCCGGCGCTCCTTGGAAAGTCTCGACCCCGAGCGCTGAGACGAGTCCCCTCGAGGAGCCGACTGCGGACGCGATCGTGGGCTGCCACTTCACCTACAAGGGGCTCGGTGAGCCTCTGGGCGCGCTCCACCGCTACAGCAGCTATGGGCGCTCGGCGAACTCCCTCGTCAAGCACTTCGAGGACCCCGCGGGTCCCAAGCCGGCCTTGGCCGTGCTCCCTTTTCACCAGGTCTATGCCCTGGTGAGTTCGGTGATCGCGCCGCTGATCAGCGGCTGCCCCCTCGTCCTCCCGAGCCGGTTCAGTCCGCGGCACCTGCTCAAGCTGCTCGTCGACGAGCGGGCTCGCTACGCGTGCTTGATTCCAGCCTTGCTCCCCTTCCTGAACAAGGCGGCCCGCCGGAGCCCCGAGCTCGTCGCGGCCCTCGATCCCAACCTCGGGATCACCGCAGGCGGCTCACTGCTCAGCAGAGAGCTCGCGCTCGAGACAGAGGCGGCGCTGGGCGTCCCGCCATATCAGGGCTACGGGCTGAGCGAGACGCTCCCGATCGTGGCCAATACGCCCCAGGCCAACCTCCCCGGCAGCCTGGGTCGGGCGCTCGACCCCGAGACGAAGATTTCGATCCGCGACGCGGACGGGGGGCAGGTTCCCGCTGGCGTCGCCGGGGAGATCTGGGTCGCGGGGCCGACGCTGATGACCGGCTACCTTCGGCGTCCTCGGGAGACAGCGCACTTCTGCCGCGACGGTTGGATGAAAACCGGCGACCTGGGTCACCTCGACGCGGGGGGGGTGCTCCACTTCCTCGGGCGGCGGGGGGCCTTCACCAAGGTCGGCGGCCAAATGGTCGACCTCCGTGAAGTCGAGTCCGTCTTGGAGGGGCACCAGGCGGTCGCGAAGGCTTGCGCATTTGCGCGTCCGGGCAAGTCGGGGCAAACCGAGTTGGTCGCCGCCGTGATCTTGGCCGGGCGCTCAGGCGTCCGCCTCGGGGAGCTGTTTGCGCTCGCGCGCGAGCGCCTCTCGCCTCACAAGGTCCCTCGGCGGCTCAAGATCTATCGCGCTCACTACGAGCGCTTCGACGCGGACTTCTAGGCGGGGTCTGCGCGGTGGCCCTCAGCTCACGTTTCCACGCCGTCCTGCTCACGATCGGGTTCTCGCTCCTGATCCTGGGGCCGTTGATCTATCGCCTCAGTCAGTTCAGCCAGCCTGTCGAGTGGGCGGTCGGCGGCGGCGGTGCCCTTCTCTACGTGCTGTGGCAGGTCAAGGAGTCGCGGATCTCGGTGCGCGAGATCGATCGCCAGGAGGCCGATCACGACCGGGGCACGATGCCGCTCGCGAGCCTCGCCAAGAACGTGCTCTTGTTTAGCGCGCTCCTCGTCGGCGGTCAGCAGCGTTGGGACTTTGGGGTCGCCGCCGCGGTGATCTTCCTGAGCGGCGTCAGCTTGCGGACCTTGGGTGTCTCCAAGCTTGGCGAGCACTACAGCCACCGAATCCGCCGCCCCGAGGCGCTCGTGACCGAGGGGATCTACGGCTGGCTGCGGCACCCGGCCTACGCGGGAACCCTCCTCGCCCACGCCGCGATCCCGCTCGCCTTTCCCAACCCCTATACCTTGGGGGCCTACCTCCTGGCTTGGGTACCCGTGGTGATCCTGCGGACCGTCGTCGAGGATCGCTTTCTACACGCGGAGTTGGGCGAGGAATACTCGCTCTACGCCGCCCGCACCAAGCGTCTGATTCCGGGCGTCTGGTAGGAGCACTCGTGAGCAAGACCACGCTCCAAGGCCTGATCCCCACGATCTTCACGCTGATCGGCATCGTCGTGTTCGTGGGGCTCGGCTACTACCAACTCGCCCCCTGGCCGCCGCTCCCGCGAGGGCTGGGGATCGCGCTGATGGTGCTCTACGTCGGCTGGATGGTCGGCGAGGGGAAGGTGATCGTCGGCGAGATCAAGCAGGACGAGACGAAGTCCGACAAAGGCAGCTTTGAGCTCTACGCGATCGGGCGCTTCTGCACGATCTTGAGCGCGCTCGCCATGCCGGGGCTCTTTGGTCCGGCAGAGACGACGTGGGTCTTGGCGATCGGCCTCAGCGTGTTCGTGATCGGCGTCGGATTCCGGCTCTGGGCGATCCGGACCCTGGGGCGCTTCTACAGCCACCGGGTTCGCCAGCAGGACGACCACAAGATCGTCCAGAGCGGGCCCTATCGGATCCTGCGGCACCCGGCCTATACCGGCATGCTCGTGGCGCACGTCGGGTTCGTGGTGTTCTTCTTCAACTGGGTCTCGCTCGGGCTGCTCTGCCTGTTCTTCCTTCCCGCGGTCGCCTATCGGATCGTCGTTGAGGAGCGAATGCTCTTCGAGATCGAGGGCTACCCCGAGTTCGCCGCCAAGCGCTGGCGCCTGA
>JAESQQ010000671.1 GCA_016765095.1 Planctomycetota bacterium
ACCGCCCGTTCCCAAGCAGGCGGAGCGACCGCGGGAGGCCGCGGGCCTGCTGCTGCGCAGCCGCGGTGGAAGTCGAACCCAACGACCTGCGAGAGGAACGCGCGCTCGCCAACAAAGACCTGGGGAGGGTGTTCGCGCCGGAGGAATCCCGGACTCGCGACGAGACGCGCAGCCCGAGGGCGAGTCACGAGGAGAGAGTCCACCCTCCAATCGCTCGCCAAGAGTCGCCCGACCGCCAACTCGCTCTCGGCTATGAACTGGCTCGGGCGCCCTGCTCCGCTCCCGCGCGAGGCGCGACGTTCACGGAGCGTATGGAAAGCCGCCAGACGAGGATCGTCAGGGTCGCTGAGCTCGATCAACTCGTGTTCGATCCACTCGCGGCCGCGAGGGACCGGTCCGAGGTCGCTCAGGGCCCCTCGTAGTGGGCAGTCACCAGGAGGACCAAGTCCCCGTCGGGGAAGGCCCGGGTGACCCGGACCACGAAGTGCTGCCCGTGGCGGGTCTCGATTCGGGCGCTGAAGATCTTGTGCCGCTTCGAGCCCTTGTCGCCGGGACGATCAATGATCATCTCGAGGACCAAGCGCCCCTTCGCGTTTCGCTTCCAGCTCGCGCGAGCTTGTAAGTCGAGGGGCAGGCCTTCGAGGAAGTGGAGGTCCTCACCGACCGCCGCGCGCTCGACGAGGCCAGTCGCGCCCCGGTAGTAGTCGTAGCCAAGCGGCTTGAGGACCGGAAGGTAGGCGCGGACGGTGGGGTCGGAGCGCGGCTCGTCTCCCTGCTCTCGCTTCCCGCTCGCCTTCATGGAGACGATTCGGAGCGCGATCACGTCCCGATCCCGATCGCCGTCCCGATCGCCGTCCCGATCGCCGTCCCCGTCGCCGTCTGCCGCCCCGCGCGGGGCCAACAGCAAGAGCAGGGTTACGGCCACCCACAGGGGCCTACCTCCACCAAGCGCTCGCACTACTACCTACCTACCTCACCGAGGGTCGCACAGTCTCTGGTTGACCATGATAGCGACCCTTCCTCGACGCTGCCTCGCGCCTAGTCCTCTTTTGCCTGGATTGTGATCACGAGGAGCGCCTCCTTCACGATCGCGCTCACCGCCTCGTATCCCTCGCCTGCCTCGAGCTGATCCACGCTCGCTGCAGGTCCCGTCGGAGGAGCGAGCGGAGCGATCGGGCTCGCTGCGAGCTTGGGCGCTTTGGCCAGAGGTTGACTCGCCGACGGCGTGGGAACCAGCACGTTCAGCTGTCCGGGACCGTCCCCAGGTCCCATGGAGACCAGGCCGACAGCGGCCGCGAAGAGCAAGCCGGCCGCCAGGAGCGCCGTCATGCCCCAGTTGCGATCCGCAGCGAGCTCAGGGGGCCGAACGACCACGCCGCTCTTGGCCGCTGAGCCGCTCTGGTCGAGCCCGCTCATGACCGCGTCGCTGACCCGACTCCAGGCCTCTGCGCTCGGATCTGTGGGGTCGAAGGCGTCTGCGAGGGGATCGAGCTCCGCCTCGGCTGCGCCCAGGAGCTCCACGCCCCGCTCGCTCCCCAACCAAGCCTCAAAGGCTTCCGACTCGGCCGGGGTCAAGTCCTCTCCATGCTCGCCTGCGAGCACCGCTTCGAAAAGCTCGTCCACGCTTAGATCCTCACCACGGGCCATCTGGGTCCCGCAAACACGCAATTCATCCCTCCGACGCCTGACTCCCGAGGAAATTCTGTCCCGGTCCGGTCCTTTTTCGCGGAACCATTGCTCACACCGGACTCCCAGGGGGTGCGAACTCGGCCAACTGCTCCTGGAGGTTCTTGCGCGCGTAGAAGAGTCGCGACATTACGGTCCCGATTGAGACCTCGAGAGTGGCCGCAATCTCCTTGTAGGAGAGCTGTTGGACCGTGTAGAGCACAAACACGCTCCGATGCTTCTCGCTCAGCTCGCCCAGCGCTTCCTCGAGAGCCGCCTTGAGCTCGCTGGCTTGGGCGGCGTCCTGGGGGGAATCACCGGCCCTTTTGGAGGCGACGAGACCCTCCTCCAGGGTGTCTGCCCGGCGAACTTTCTGGCGCCGGCCGAGGTCGATCGCACGATGAGTCGCGATTTGGCAGAGCCAAGTGCCCACCAGAGAGCGCCCCTCAAAGCGCGCGAGGGCCTTGTGCGCCTTGAGAAAAGTGTCTTGGACGACGTCTAGGGCGTCCTCCTGGTTGCGGGTCAGCCCGTAGGCGACTTTGTAGACCTTGTGGCGGTGGTGCAGGAAGAGCTCCTGAAAGGCGTCGTTGTCTCCCGCCCGGGTTCGCTCGATCAGCTTGGCGTCCCGTGCTCGCTCTTCCGCGCGGCGGTCCCGCGGGCCAGTCGCGCTCACAGGCTGCTGCGGACGCGACTGCGTCCGGTGGCCTGCTCCGCCGTGACGCCCTGCCGCTGGCAACGCCCACAGACCCCGTAGATCTGGTGGGTGTGGTTGACCATCAAGAAGTCGAAGCGCTTGGCGACCACCTCTTGGAGCAACTCGATCTCCTCCGAGTGGAACTCGAACACCCGGTCGCAACCGAGGCAGATCAAGTGGTCGTGGTGAGCCGTCCCGTGGGCCGCCCGCTCGTAGAGGGTGTGCCCGCGCTCGAAGTCATGGGTGTCGAGGAGATCAGCTTCGACCAGGAGCGCGAGGGTCCGATAGACCGTGGCCTTGGAGATCCGGTGGCTGTCGGAGCGGAGGAGCTCGAACAACTCCTCTGCGTTGAAGTGCTCGTCGACCTCGACCGCGCGCTCCAGGATCTGCAGGCGCTGTTGCGTCAGCTTCAAGCCGCGCTCACGCAGGAAGTCTTGAAAGCGCTTCCGTTCCTCCTCCAGGCGAGTCATGGAAGAGACTTTAACCCAGCGAGACGACTGGCGCGGCCCTCCGTTTCACCTGACTCAACACCGTCTCACGGGTGTGAGCACGGCGTTCCCGATTAGACGACCGAGACTCGGCAAGGCGCGACTTCCGTTCGGCACAAGAACTGCACAGGGCCTACCGGAGTCATGGCGCTCCGAGTTTTCTCTCTCTCTCTCTCTCTCCTTCTCCCTCGTGATCTCCGCCTGCTCGTTGCGGGCGGAGATCACGAGTGCTCTCCGCAGCCCCCGCCGCTCTACTCGCGCATGAATCGACTCGGATCGAGGTGCGCTGAGGGAGCTTGCAGGCGGAACGAGCGGACCTCGATCCGGCTCGTCGCTCGGGCCGCTTGGATCCGGAGCCGAAGCGGAATCCAGAACTCCCCGCTCTCCTTCCAACGCGATCGCCACACCAGGCGCCGCTCCCCACCGCGGCGACGCTCGTCGATCAAGAGCGGCAGGCGACGCTTGTGCTCGAGGTGGAGAAGTCTGGCCACGCCCCCGGGACCCAGGGCCCGAATTCGCAGCACTCGGACCTTCTGGGCGTCGCTCGACTCCCCCAGCGCGAGGTCCCCCTCTCCCTCCAAGCGATAGCGCCACTCCCCCGGCTGAGGTCCCCAAAGATCCGACCAGGTCAGGCCCGTTCCGCCTAACTCCTGGGTCCCCTTCGGCCAGGCGAGCGGTTCGACTTTTTGGCGAGCGCGATCGAAGCGCCAAGCAAGCTCCTGACCCTGTTCGCGACGGAGGAGCAGCGACCGTCCGATCAGGCTAGCTGGGGCCCGGAATCGAATCCGCAATGCCTCAGCGCCGCCCTCGCGAACGCGGGTCACGTCAAGCGTCCGTCTCCGATCGACGAGAGAGCCCAAGTCGCTGACCACGACCTCGAGCCGCATGAAGAGCCGAGGCGGCTGCGTCCGACGCGCCGCCAAGGTCGCCGCCAAGCGTCCGGCTTCGCGTCGGAGCGCGGCCTCGTCTCCTCGGGGCGTCGGGGAGGCGACGGGTGCCGTGTCTTGGCCGACGGCTGGACTCAACACCAAGAGGACGAGCCAAGCCGAGCCCAGGCTCCGGAGAGCCAGGCTCCGGAGAGCCACACTCCGGAGAGCCACACTCCGGAGAGCCACACTCCGGTAGGGAGCGAGAGTCCTCAGCGCGCGCAGCGTCGGCCTCTCAAAACCAGCTCCTGCGGAAGAAGCGGTTGAACATGCTCGCGTTCCCGTCTTCTGGCTCCTCCTCGGGTTCGGCTTTCATAGCCTCGAGCGAGGCCTCCCGGAGGCCCCCTTGGAGGAGCCCTAAGATCTCCTCGCAGGACGCGGGGCGCTGGTCGAGGTCCTTGGCGAGCATTTGGGCGACGAGCTTCTCGAGCCCTTCGTGCCAACGAATGTCCTTGCGCCCCTGGAAGAGGGAGAGCGGGACGCCGACGAGGTGCTCACGGAGGTAGTCGTAGGGCGACTCCCCCCAAAGCGGGAGCCGGCCAGTGAGGAGGCTAAAGAGCAGCACGCCCAGGGAGTAGATATCGGTCCGCCCGTCAATTGGCGCCCCCGCGATCGTCTCGGGCGCCACGAAGGCCGGGCTACCGCTGATCACTCCGGCGTTGCTCCGAAACGCGCGCTGCTCCGAAGGGAGGGCGTCGTCCATGGCCCGCGCGATCCCGAGATCGACGAGACGAATCTCGTCCTCGCCGCCAGCGAGCACGAACACGTTCTCCGGCTTGAGGTCGCGGTGCACGATCCCCGCCGCGTGGAGCGCCGCCAGCGCCCCCAGGATCTGCTCCACGATCTTGAACACCCGGGCCGGCTCGAGCGGCCCGCTCTCGAGGATCCCCGAGAGGTCCTGTCCGGTATAGAAGGGCATCACGACGAAGCGCAACCCGTCGGGGGTCGTGCCGTCCTCCAGGACGCTCACGACGGCGCGGTGACTCACCTGCCGCATCAGGCGGATCTCGCGCTCGAACCGGGCCAGATCTTCCGCTGCGGCGTGCTGGGCGAGCATCACCTTCACGGCCAAAATGCTGCCCACGTCGTCGCGCACGAGGTAGACCGCACCCATTCCGCCTTGGCCGACGCACTCGACGACTTCGTAGGGCCCGATTTTCTTGCGCGATCCCAGCTCCTCCTCGGTCGCGACCGTGGGCTCGAGTTGAGGCAGGTCCGCCGAACTGCGAAAGCGCGAGGTTCGGATTCGCTTCAGCTCCGACTCGCTGGGCTCGTCCTCGACGACCGCCGAGTCGGGTGGAAGGAGCTCTCGAATGCCGCTCCGATCCTGGGGCGACGCCCCGAGGCCTTCTTCGAGGATCTTGTTGAGGGTCGTGCGAACCCGACGCTGAGTCGCCTTGGAGCGGAACAAGGCCGAGACCTTGAACACGCCGGTCTCGATCCGCTTGGCAGGAAGGAGGGGACGCTCGACACCGCTAAAGTCCTGAGTTCGGTAGCGCTCGAGGACTCGCAGGTCCTCTTTCGCGATCCGGCGGCTGACCTTGCGCGTAATCCGATCCGCCTCGGCTGGATCCAAGAGCCCCAGCTCGCCCAACACGGCCGCCATTCGCCGCCGATAGGGGTCCGCCTCGATTTGAGCCAAGACCCTTGAGACCGCGCTCTGGTCGAGGGGTGGATCTCGCTTCTCGACCGCCCGGAGAAACACCGCCTCCTGGCGAACGTGGTCGAACATGGCCTGATAGCGGCGCGCGGTCTTGAGCTGCGCCACGTCGAGCCGCCCCGCCTGGTGGAGGCTCGCGATCAAGTCGAGGCCCTGCTGCTGGCTCGCGTCGACGATCCGCAGGTGTTGGCGGACCTCGTCTGCCCCGACGAATCCGAGCTGAACGAGCAGCTTCCCTGCCGCGACGTCACCTGCGTTCAGCATGAGACCCGCCTCATCCTTCGCTCCTTGCCCACGCTGCTGACGTGGGATCACCCAGTGTCACGGGTCAGGCCAGAGCGTGCAATCCGAGCGCCTGGCGATTCTTTCCGCGCGTCGGCGACAGGGCTAAACGGGAGTTCACAATTTGGATGGTGAGTTCGTTCGAGCACGGGCACGGGAGGGTGTCGCGAAACCGTGGGCTTCGTCAACGCTGAGATCGCGAGAGACTCGCCGAGAGCCGCAGAGGTCTGAAACTAGAGCGGAGGCGCTCGGATTCGGTGACGAGGGCGAGGAGAAGGGAAGAAGGGAAGAGGGAAGAAAAGGTCCCTCTCCTTCGCCTTCCCACCCCCTTCGAGACGGCCGAGCGCCTTGGTAGCGAATCCAGAGCATGTGATAGACGTCCGCTTCTCCGCGGTGCTCGGCGCTCCTCTGCACTCTCCGCGTTGAAACCGCCTCTGCCTGCCGATCGATACCGCCCTCCCCGCCCTCCACCGAGCGCCCCGCGCTCAAGCCTCGACGGCCACTGGGCGTTTGCCCGAGAACTCAAGATCCTGACTCCCGTTTAGGAAGAGGTGGGTGTCGAGAACGGGTCTTAGCTGCGTAGCAGGGCTCCCCCGAGTCCAGCACGTCCTCATAGGAACTAGTAAACGGGAGCGCACGATCGGGAGGGGTCACTGTCTACCAGCTCTTGTGCCGGCAACAACGCTCCACGTGACCGC
The DNA here is from genome assembly GCA_016765095.1 of Planctomycetota bacterium. Classification (GTDB taxonomy): domain Bacteria; phylum Planctomycetota; class J058; order J058; family J058; genus NORP233. Next base: position 6,414 of record JAESQQ010000671.1, read on the forward strand.
TCATGATCGTGAACTCCCGTTTAGGGAAGCGGAACCCCTTCCTCCCGCGCGGCAGCCAAGAGCTCGTTCGCGGCCTTCGCCTGGCCGCTCAGCTCGAGGAACCAGCTCTGCTCTAGGATCTGCTCTGCGTCCAGAGGAGACATTCTGAGGAGGATCTCGAGCCGAAGCTGGGCGATCCGGTTCGACTTGAAGTGCTCCTCGACCGAGTCGGCTGCGGGGGACCCGAGGCCACGCAGCAGGACCGCCCACCAGAGGCGAGTCACTCCCGGAGCGCGCTCGTGGAGATCGACGAGCAGCTTGCCTGTGGCGATCACGTCTGGATCGGCGGCGATCGCCTCGGCGAGGGGGCCGCCCCCCTTGATCCCATGGGCGAGGAGGTAGGGAGCGTCGAGACTCCGCCGCGTGGTCTCGCTCGCCTCGGCCAAGGCGGGGTGGGTCTTGGCCAGCCGCGCCAAGGCACGAATCGCGTGACCCCCGATCCGCCGGAATCGCGACGTGATCGACGGCGAGGCGGCGTGGGCGCGCTCAGCCTCAGCGAGGAGCCGATCCACGTCGACGCTCTGACCCACAGCCCGCCCGCTCAGCCGAACGCGAACGAGGCTGGCCAGCGCGAGGGCGTAGGTCGCGCCACCCTCTTGCTCAAGGGCTGTGGCCGTCTCGAGCGCGCTCTTGAGGCGCTTGGCATGGAGAGTCCCCTCTTCGGGGTCGCTCGAGTGGTAGGCCCCGATCGTCTCAGCCGCGTAGTCGCTGAAGTCGATCTTCGGGATCAGCTTGAGGACCTGCTCGTACTGGGCCGGATCCTCGCTGAGCGCGACCTGCCCGAAGAACTGAGCCAAGGCGAGTTGCGAGTCGGGCGCCAAGCTGAGGAGCTTGCGGAGGAGCGGGTTGCACTCCTGAATCGCGTCGGTCTGGAGGTAGCTCTTGGAGAGGGCGGCGTGACCCGCGCTGTCGTCCACGACGCTCCAAAAGTGCGCGGCGCTGGGCAGCTGCTTCGCGCGCGCCAAGTCGATTTTGCCCGCGAGGAGCTGACTCCCAGCCTCGATCTGAAGAGCGTTGACCAAGCGCTGGAGCAGGAGCGGGTGGGTCGGCTGGAGCGCTGAGGCCTTTCTGAGGGCGTCGAGGTGCTTCGTCAGGTCGGCGGGCGAGCCGCCCAGTCGCCAGAGAGAGCGATACACCAACGCACGTTTGAGGAGCAAGCTCGCGATCTCGGGCGCCTGCTCGTATTCCCGCACCGCCTCTCGATAGCGCTGGCGGGCCCCGCTCAAGTCGCCAACCAACTCGGCTTGCTCGGCCCGGGTGCTCGCGAGGGCGGCCCGCGCCTGCGGACTCTTGAGTTCCGTGCGCTCGAGCCAAACCACACGATCCGCGAGATCGATCGAGAGGGCCGCGCGGAGCCTGGCCGCTCTCTGCATGAGCCTCGCGTTCCCCCGCGCTGCCTCAAACGCCTTGGCGGCGACCCGTCGAGCCTCGCTCTGGCGGTTGGCTTGGCGATACGCGAGCGCGACCTCGATCAGCGGCTCGCCCTCGTCGGGAAAGCCCTCCTCGAGCTCGATCAGGAGCGCCTCGCCCTGCTCGGGGCGCCCCAGCTGGTAGTGGACCTTCGCCAAGGTCAGCTTGTAGCGGGGCGTGGCCCCCAGAGACTCTCGAGTCGCGATCAGGAGCCTCTCAACGTCCTCGATCGCCGCGAAGCGCTTGCCCCCTGTTGACCGCTCGGCCAGCGCCAGGCGCACGATCGCCAGCTCGAGCGCGATCGGAAGGACCTTGCCAATCCGAGCCTGCCGGCGCTTGACCAGCTTGATCTCGACGTCGGCCTCGAGCGCGGCGTGAACCCACTCCGAGACCCTCGCGTTGCGGCGCTCTGCAGGCGCCGCCTTCTGGTCTCGATACCACTCCTCGCTGGCTCCCTGCCCGCTGGTGAGGCTCTGGAAGGCTCGATCCCGGGCTCGCTGATAGGTCGCCGTGTAAATCGTTTGAGCCAATTGAGCCTTGGCCAGCTTCTCCGCGACGTAAGGGCCCCAAACCTTCGCCGCGCCCTCGAGGTCTCGCTCCTTGACCAGCAACAGCGCTCCCAGAATCCGGGCGCCCTCAGAGGTCCCGAGCTTCTCTCGAGCCGGCTGGAGCACAGCCCACGCTTCGGCCGGCTTCTGGCGTCGCTCGTAGAGCTGCGCCAACCCGCTCGCAGCGACGGGGTTGGTTGGATCCCGCTGGTTGAGGGCGAGGAGGATCTTCTCGCGGACGACGGCGACTTCTTGTTCGGCGAGGGGCTCGAGCGCGTCGAGCATCCTGAGCGCCCCCTCGGGATCCTCCGCAGCCCGCGCGGTGCAGAGCGCCGTCCAAACGGCGTCTTGAGCTGGCCCGAACACGCTCGCGAGAGAGGGCTCGCAGGAAATCAACTCAAGACAAATCACCACCTCGGTCGTCTCGGCGCTTTGCAGCGGACCCTCGATCAAGGCTGTGATCGCCGCGATCGCCGCGTCGCTTTCGCTCGTTCCAACCACGGCCAGGTAGCCCCGCGTCGCGTCGAAGTAGCGCTGAGCAGCCTGATGCTCCTTGGCCTTGGCGAGGGCGAGTTGGTGATCGTTTTTGACCAGGGCCAGGGAACAGATCCCGGCCACGATCGCGAGGGCCACGACTACATTCCAAACCCGCGCGAGGCCGCTCAACCGGCTGCGGCCGAGGAAGCGCCAGCTCCCTGCCCCTCCGAGCGTGATTCGATAGGCGCCCAAGGCGAACACTGGAATCAAGAGCGCGACCAAGCAGTGGGTGGCGATATAGCTCCCGTCCGCGCGCTCGTCACGGCGCCCCCAGAGCGAAGTCCCAAACCCGAGCGGGGCGAGCAAGATCGGCTCGCCGCAGGGCGTGAGCTCCGGATAAGTCAGACGCGCTTGCTCTTGAGGAGAGAGGTCGGAGGACGCAGCCTCTGGTGGGCTCGGCTCCGCCGGCGGCTCGCTCGCCGACGAGGGCGTCTCGCTCGCTGGCTCCTCCGCTTTCGCGGGCCCTGCGAGGTCGGAGACTGCGGGCTCGCTCGCTGGCTCTTCAGCGGCGCTCACACCTTCAGAATTTGGTTCGTCGCTCACGCTGCCTCCGGCGAAGACCCAGACAATAGGCGGCTGAGCCGAATCCGCAACGGAGCGCTCCGTTCCCCCCTTGAGTCGATCGAGCCCGGAAGCAGGTCACAGCGCGAGAAGGCCATCCCCCGAGCCGACCTCGGTGATACTCAGGGGGTGAGCACCAGGGTGAGCACCAAGCTCCTGATCGTGGAAGACGAGCTCCCCCAGGCCCGAGGCCTGGCGGCGCACCTCACCCTGGACGGCCATGAAGTCGATCAGGCCGCGAGCGGCGAGGAGGCGCTGACCCTCGACCTCAAGAGCTACGCCCTCGTCCTCTGCGACCTCCGCCTCCCGGACATGGGGGGCCTCGAGGTCTTTGAGCGGGTCCGCCTCTCGCTCGGAGACGAGGCCCCGGTGTTTGTGATCTTGACCGCCTACGGGACGGTCGAGGTCGCCCGCGAAGCCCTCAAGGCCGGGGCCTACGACTTCCTGACCAAGCCCGTCGACCCAACCGAGCTCTCGGTCCTCGTCGATCACGTCGCTGAGCGGCGGCGCCTCGAACGCGCCAACCGCGAGCTGGCCGAAGCCGTCGACGGACAAGAAGTGAGCGAGCGGCTGATCGGCCGCTCCCCCTCCTTCTTGCGCATGGTCGAGCTGGCTGAGACGGCGGCCGAGAGCGAAGCCACGATCATGATTCGTGGCGAGAGCGGAACCGGCAAGGAAGTCGTGGCCGAGCTCATTCACCGCCACAGCCCTCGTCGAGACGGGCCCTTCGTCAAAGTCAACTGCGCCGCGATCCCCGAGTCCCTCCTCGAGAGCGAGCTCTTTGGCCACGAGCGCGGCGCGTTCACCGACGCCCGACGATCTCGCAAGGGCCGGTTCGAAATCGCAAACGGCGGCACGATCTTCCTCGACGAGATCGGAGACATGAGCCCCTCGCTCCAGGTCAAGCTCCTCCGCGTCCTCCAAGAGCGAGAGCTCGAGCGCCTCGGCGGCGAAGGCCGAGTGATCCCGCTCGACTTCCGACTCGTGGCCGCGACCAACCGTGACCTCGAGGCGCTCGTCCAGAGCCGAGAGTTTCGGGAGGACCTCTACTACCGGATCAACGTGATCACCGTCGAGGTCCCGCCGCTGCGCGAGCGACCCGAAGACGTCGAGCTCTTGGCCAACGCCTTCGCGGCCCGCTTCGGCCGCAAGAACGAACGCCAAGTCCACGGCGTCTCGCGCGACGCGCTCCTTCGCCTGCAAGCCCACGACTGGCCGGGCAACGTCCGCGAGCTCGAGAACGTCATCGAGCGCGCAATCGTCCTCGGCGGACGTGGAGCCTGGGTCGAGCGCCAGCACCTCGCCAGCCTCGACGCCCCGAGCCCGCTCGTGGACGGCGACCGCATAGAGCGCCTCCTCGGAGCCAAAGTCCCCCTCGAGGAGGTCGAGCGCGAACTGATCGTTCAAGCCCTCGGGCGCTCGCGAGGGAACGTGACTCAGGCCGCTCGCCTCCTCGGCCTCAGCCGCAGGACGCTCCAATACCGAATGGGCAAGCACACGATCGAGCGCTAAGGCCGACTGAGGGCCTGTCGGAGGAGGAGGGGCCGGGAGGCCTCTACCTCCGGGCGGCGGCGGCTCGCTCGAGCTTGCGGCGGGTGTGCGCCTCGAGTTCGGAGAACTCGAGCGTGGCGGTCGTGCCGCCGTTTCCGGCGCTGCCGACGAGGTCCAGGATTCGGGCTCGCGTCAGGATCGGCTCTAGGAAGGCTGGGACTTCGATCCGAACCCAGAGCTCGTCCTCGATCTGGAGCGTGGCCGCAGCCTCGTCGTCGTGGTCGAGGAGGAACAGCGCTTGGGCGCCGTCGAAGTCTATGAGGGTGTGGGCCGGGCTCGAGTCGTCGGGGAAGCCGCCCCGCCCCCAGCGGATCGTGCAATCTCGAACGGAGAACCGAGCCGAGACCATTCGTGCGGAGATCCCGTCCTCTGACTCAGACCCGGACCGGCTGGCGGAGGGGGGCTTGACCTCGAGGTCCGAGAGGAAGTCGTCGTCAAAGCTGATCGGGCCCAGGTCGGCGCCAGGGAAGCCGGCGTCGCTTCCAAGCATGATGTCCGACCCGAACGTCGGGCCCGCGGGTGGGTCTTCGCGAGAGACGAGCCCGACCGGAGCGTCGTCTTGAGCCAAGGGGTCTGGCGGAAGAGTGAAGCGCTCGCTCCGCGTGTCGGGCACAAGACCCGACCCCTCTGCGCCGACCGAGACCGGCGCGAGCGTCCCGTCGGGCTGACGTGAGATCGGCTCACGGCGTGAGTCCGGCTTCTTGCTCGGCGGGCCAGCGTCTTCGAGGTCTATGTCTTCAAAGGGGTCGTCTTCGAACGGATCGTCGAGGTCCTCGTCGAGGTCCACGTCGTCAAGGTCGTCAAGGTCGTCAAGGTCCTCGTCGAGGTCCACGTCGTCGAGGTCCTCCTCGTCGAGGTCCTCCTCGTCGAGGTCCGCCTCGTCGAGGTCCGCCTCGTCGAGGTCCGCCTCGTCGA
>JAESQQ010000063.1 GCA_016765095.1 Planctomycetota bacterium
AAACCCCGCACCCTACAGAATCACACTCGGCGGCTCGCAACACGCTGTAGTAGGGGCGGGGTTTACCCCCGCCCGCCTCCTCAGGCTGCGTCCTTCGAGGCTCTACTGCTTGCTGAGAGAGTTTGAAGCCATGAGGGCGTAGGCGCGACCGAGGCGCTTGGTGAGCAAGAAGATCTGCTTCGCCTCGAAGGAGACCCAATCGGCCTTGTTCTTCGTGGGGCGGGCGTCGGTCTTGTTGGCGGAGATTGCTGCCAGGAGCTTCTTCTTGAGCTTCTTAGGCCGCTTGCTGAGGGCGATCCTGAGGACGACCGGGCAGCCACGGACGGTCAAGACCCTGTAGGTGTTGCCGCCCAAGCTGACCTCGACGGCTTGGCCCGCCTTGCTGATCGTGGCCTTGACCCAACGGGGGCCTTTCGTGCCGGCCTTGCCCTCTCGGAGGGAGACCCCGGGGCCGCTCACCACGGCCAACGTTCCGCGGATCTGACGATCGACGACGGTCTGTCCGCTCTTGGTTTGGCTCTCTGCCTCAACGGGGAGCCCGTAGAGCCAGACCGTGGAGTCCTTCTTGAGGGAGGCCAGGCGACCGGGGCGATCCGCGAACCACTCAGTGCTGGGCGTGATCTTGACGTAGGCCTGGGTCTTCTTCGCTCTCCCCTTCAACTGGGGAACGCGGTAACTCAACTCGTAGAAGTCGTCGCCAACCGCCTTGAGGGTCCCCGGCGTGACCAGGTCCGGTGCGCTCTCTTCACTGAGAGCAGCGCTCGCGGCGACTCCAACGAAAGCGAGGGCTAGGGCCAAGGTAGTCGGGCGGTGGGACCGGGAGGTGCTCATGGGATTTCCTAGGAGTTGGTTCAGCCCGCTGCGATCTCTCGGGGGCCGTTGGCGGCGACCCTACGCTTCTGGGTAAGCGAAGCAAGACGCAATTTGATTCCCGCGAGGAGGCGACGGTCAGCCGCTAGGCGGGTCGCTACATGGCGAAGTGTCTGACGGCAAACAGATCCCAATCAGGCGTGGCGCACACCTCGCTACCCGTCTAGGCTCGTTGGTCTCTCGCCAGCTGGGCAAGGGAGGGTTCATGAGCACGCTAGCCCGACTTCAAGAAGTGTTCCGTGACGTCTTCGACGAGGACGATCTGACGATCACCACAGAGACCACCGCCGACGACGTCGACGATTGGGACTCGCTCCTGCACGTGACGCTCGTGGTGAACGTCGAGGCCGCCTTCGGGGTCAAGTTCACGAGCCTCGAAGTGGCTGGCCTCAAGAACGTCGGCCAGTTGATGACCCTCGTCGAAGAGAAGCAGACCTAACCGGGGCGCAGGTGAGTAACCGCCTCCACCATGTCGGAATCGTCTGTCGCGACCGGGAGGGCGCTGACGCCTTGCTTGAGCTCCTCGGCCTCAAGGTCGTGAGCGAGGAATATGTCGAGGCCTATCAAGCGCAGTGCCTGTTCACCGAGGGCCCGGGCGGCCGCCTCGAGCTGATCGTCCCCACCGGGGGTAAGCTCGCGAAGTTCAACAAGGGCGCGGGCGGTCTGCACCACATCGCCCTCGAGGTCGACGACCTCGAGGCCGAGAGTGAGCGCCTGCGAGCAGCTGGCGTCCAGCTCCTCGAAGACGAGCCCGTCGACGCAGGTCCGATTCGGATCAACTTCGTGCCGCCGGCCTTCACGCGCGGGGTGATCGTGGAGCTCGTCCAAACCAAGGAGACTGAATCATGAGCGACGCGGTGGAAGTCGCCATCGAGGAAGCCCAGGAGCGCTATCCCCAAGGCGCTGAGTTGGCCCGCAAGCTCTGCGCAGTCGGACCGCTCGTCTCGGGCTCGATCCCGTGGCTGCTTCGTGAGCGGAGCGAGGCCTTCTGGCCCATGGCCGACCGCTTGGCGAATCTCTCGCGTCGCCTCGAGGGCTCACCAATCGAGTCCCTCGCCGAATACACCGTCATGTATCTCAAGGAGCAAATGACCTTCGAGAGGACCGGTAAATACTCGAACACGGATTTCGACGAGGTCTACAAGGCGGTCTACGACAACCCCGAGGTCATGCGGCGCTTCTACCTCGAAGGGCTCATGCTGACCCACGCCTTCTGGCCGATCCACCTCGACATTCACCTCTTCTTCGACGAGCACTTCCTCCCCCTCGTCCCGCCCGCAGGAGAGGGCCTCGAGGTCGGCTTCGGTCACGGTCTCTACATTTGCGACGTCCTCAAACGGCACCCAGGCGCTCGCACCCGCAGCTTCGACATCAGCCAGCACGCGCGCGAGTTCGCGACACGCGTCCTCCAGCTCGAAGGGATCGAGAGCGATCGATTCGCCCTCGAGGCTGCAGACATCCGCCAGCCCCTTCCGGTCGAGGCCCGCTCTCAGGAGTGGGCGGTCTTCGCCGAGGTCCTTGAGCACATTCCCGACCCTCAAGCTGCGCTTCACGAGCTGAGCCGGGTCCTAGCGCCAGGCGCGCCACTGTTCACCACGACGGTCCTCAACAGCAACGCGATCGATCACCTCCACCAGTTCGCCGACGCGGCCGAGGTCCGCGGCATGATCGCGAAGGCTGGCTTCGAGGTCGTCGAGGAGCGCGTGTTAGCGGTCAAGGACTACGTCTCCAACTCGAACGACCCGACCGTCGACCTCGCCTATGTGTGCCGTCGTGCTACGTGAGGCGAAGCGACTTCGGCGGGAAGGGAAGACGGCTGAGGCGCTGAGCCTCTTGCGCCGTGTTCTCGCCGATGGCGAGCTCCCACCGCCCAAGCTCGACGCCGCGGGTCGATTCGTTCAGAAAGCGATCGCCGCCGATCAGCTCGAGTCGCGCGTGCGAGTCCTAGTCCTGGGCCAAGCCACGACGAGCTATCTCAGCTTGGTCCTGGCCGCGCTCGGTTGGCGCGAGGGCGTCGCGATCGAGCTCCATGAGGGTGACTACGACAACGTGATCCAAGAGCTCTTGGTCACGACCGAGCCGCCCGACGTGGTCGTGCTCCTCCCTTGGACCCAGCGACTGCTCGCGAGCGGCGAGCGCTCGTCCGACGAGCGAATCGCGGACGAACTGGCCTTCTGGAGGCAGGCTTGGGCTCGGGTAGTGGCCCTCGGCAGTCGCTTGATCCAAGTCGGCTACGACTGGGTCGGTCCTGGCTCTGGCGGCTACGCCTCGGGCGACGTCCTCCCCCTGATTCGTGACGCAGACCAAGCGCTCCGAGCCGCGCTCCCCCCGGGCGCGTTCTGGGTGGATCTGCGCGCGCTCGCCGGCCACCATGGTCGGCGCAGCTTCTACGACGCCCGCGGCTACCACTGGACGAAGCAGCCCTTCAGCGTCGAGGGCCTCGCTTGGTTGGCGGCGCACCTCTGGGCCGGCGTCCGCGCACTCACGACGGGCCCCAAGAAGGTCCTCGTGCTCGACCTCGACAACACGCTCTGGGGAGGTGTCGTCGGGGAGGAGGGCCCCGAGGGAGTTCGCGTCGGAGGCCAAGACCCCGAGGGAGCCGCTTACCTCGCGTTCCAACGGCACGCGAAAGCGCTGAGCGAGCGGGGAGTCGTGCTCGCGGTGTGCTCGAAGAACAACCTCGCTGACGGGCGCGAACCCTTCGTGGTGAACCCCGACATGGCCCTCGCGCTGAGCGACTTCGGCGCCTTCGAAGCCAGCTGGGATCCCAAGAGCGTAGCGATCGCCCGAATCGCGAGCACGCTCCGGCTCGGCCTCGACTCATTCGTGTTCTTCGACGACAACCCCGTCGAGCGCGCCGAGGTTCGAGCAGCGCTCCCGGAGGTCGCGGTCGTCGACGTCCCCCCGGACCCCGCCGACTACGTGCGGGCCCTCGAGGAGGGCCTCTACTTCGAGGCCGCGCGATTCCACGAAGCGGATCGTCAGCGCGCGCGCCAATACCAAGCCGAGGCTCAGCGCCGCGAGGTCCACCACGAAGCGATCTCCCTCGACGACTACCTAACCTCCCTCGAGATGCGCGGGCGCGCGAGCGAGATCGACGAAGAGTCCCTCCCGCGAGTGATCCAGCTCGTCGGCAAGACCAACCAATTCAACCTCACCACGCGCCGTCACAGCGAGGGCGAAGTTCGTCGGATCCTGACCACAGAGCGCTCGGTTCACGTCGCGCTCCGCCTCGAAGATCGGTTCGGCGACTACGGCCTGATCGGCGTCGTCCTCGGCGTCCCCCACGCGAGCGAACCTCGAGTCCTGCGCCTCGACACTTGGCTCATGAGCTGCCGTGCGATCGGGCGCACCGTGGAGGACTTCACCCTCGACTGCATCGCGCATCGGGCACGCGAGCTCGGCTACGCCGAGCTGGAGGGTGAGTTCTTCCCGACGGCGAAGAACGCGCCCGTCCAAGACCTCTTCGGGCGCCTCGGCTTCCGGTCCGAAGGCGACCTCGATGGCGGCGGGCTACGATTCCGCCTCGGCCTTGACGAGTTCACCGGCGCGACGACCTTCGTCCAGCTAGCCCCGCTCTCTCCCCAGGCGTGACGAACGGCTCCGACCTCTTCTCGCTGACATTTTGGGGGATCGCCCTCCTGGGGGTCCTCCTCCTTACGCCGCTCACGAGCGGCCGGGCGCGTCGCTGGGGGATCGCGGTCCTCAATCTCGCGTTCCTGGTGTTCGCCCTCGACTCCTGGAGGCGAATGGCGCTCGTTGGCGGCGGGCTCCTCGCGCTCTGGGGACTTCTACAAGGCCTCTCGAGGAGCAAGCGCGGCGGCCTGTGGTTCGCGGGCGTCCTTTTCGGTGGGCTCGCGCTCCTGACACTTCACAAGCTCCCAGGACTCTCTGCCTACGCCCCCGAGCCGATCGGCTCGGGGCTCGCCCGACTCAATCCGCTCCTGGCTCTGATCGGAATCAGCTACGTCTTCTTGCGGATCGTCGAGGTCGCGCGAGTGGTCTGGAGCAAGCGCCACGCCGTCCCGACGCCGATCGTGCTGTTGAACTACTTGCTCCCCTTCCACATGTTGGCAGCGGGTCCGATTCAGGCCTACGACGACTACCTCGATCAGCCCGAGGTCCCCGACGCCCTCGACGCTCAAGGCACCCTCGACGCGGTCTGGCGAATCGCGTTCGGTCTGTTCAAGAAGTTCGTGGTCGCCTACGCGATCGAGCGCGTCTTCCTGCACGGGTTCATGATTCGGGGCGCTTACACGCTCCTTGAAATGAACCTCTATGCGCTCGTGGTCTACCTCGACTTCAGCGCCTACTCCGATATCGCGGTCGGCATCGGGCGCCTGCTCGGGGTGCGAACTCCCGAGAACTTCGATCGCCCCTACCTCGCTCGGAACATGATCGACTTCTGGGAGCGGTGGCACATCAGCCTCAGCGAGTGGGTCCGGCGGAACCTGTTCATTCCGCTTCAACTGACCCTTGTCCGCCGGAGCGGCGGGAAGCACGCGCTCCTGATCTCCTCGGTCTCGCTCGGGATCGCATTCTTCCTCTGCGGGCTGTGGCACGGGTTCTCCCTCCCCTTCCTCCTCTGGGGAGCCATGCACGGCGTCGGCGTCATGGTCACCAACCTCTATCGAGCCTGGCTCAAGAGGCGCCTCGGCAAAGGGGGCGTCAAGCTATACATGGAGCGACGAGGAGTTCGCCTCGTGGCGACGATTTTGACCATCGAATACGTCGCGGCTTCGCTGGTGTTGGTCGGCTGGAGTTGGGGGGTGGCATGAGCGACCAAGGACAAGACTCTCAGAACGCGCAGGAGCCGCGTGACGCTTCCTTCGTTGGAATCGCAGCCCAAGTCGTTGCAATCGCCTTTCTCCTCGTCCTCGTCCTCTGGTGCGGTCGCCAGGGGAGCTACTTCCTCTATCAGGGGTTTTAGCAGTGGCGCTCCCCTTCGATCTCCGTCGCTACCGAGGAGTCGGCCTCGTCCTCGGTTCACTCGCGCTGGTTCTGATCGGGGTCGACCTCGGACTTCGCGCGAGCCTCGGCGACCGCGTCGCTGAGGTCCACGACTTCAACGCAATTGACTGGAGCACCTACGAACTCTTCGGAAGCCAAGTCGGCGGCGTGGAGCGAGAGCGCCTTCTCCACCCCGAGCGCGATCGACCCTTCGGAGTCCTCCTCGGAACCTCCAGCACACTCTGGGGACCCCTGCCGGAGCTCGTGGAGGCAGAGACGAAGCAACCGTGGCTCCTGCTCGGAGTCGGCGGAGGGCCTTGGACCTACCGGAAGGTCCAGCGCAGCTTGCCGGTCCTCGAGCGGGCGCGCCTCGAGCCGAATCTGATCCTGTTCGGGCTCCACCCCTTTTGGCTCTGCCAGCAGCGGCCGCCGCCCAAGCCTCCTCAGGCCTTGGAAATGAGCGCGGTCAGCGAGCGTGTCTATGACCGCCTGCAGGACGCGCGCGAGTCCTTCACGCTCCAACTGGGCGCGGGGTCGTGGAGCGCGTTCACTCCAGCGCAGGATCCCTGGCACCCGGCTCCGATCAAGCTCCGCGACGCACCTCGCTCGCCTGCGGGGATCGCCGACCACGTCGGACTCAGCGAAGAGCAGGGTCGCTTCGACGTCGCGAACTACTCGCCCAGCAGCGCCGAGGAGCGTGCGCTCCAAGAGGTCGTCGAGTCCCTCATAGCCATGAGCGATCGCGTGGTGATCGCGCTCATGCCCGAGCACTCAACCTTTCGGGTGCGCGTCCCCGCCCTGGGGGAAGAACGCACTCGAGCTGTGCTCGCGAAGTTCGGGGGTCGAGTCGTGATCCTCGACCTCCGGGAGGCGATCCCGGACGCTGAGTTCTACGACAGCGTGCACCTGACGACGAAGGGACGAGGAAGACTCTCGCGAGTCCTCGCGGAGCGCCTCGCACCGAACTTGCCTCGGGAGGATTAGGGCAAGCGTACGAACCTGTGAACAGGTAGCCGTCCGAAATCGACACCCGCTGTTGAGACTAGCTCTCAATCTCAATACGAGCTAGGGTCGGCGCTCGCTGACCCCGGGAGAAAGACCCCGCCATGGCTGAGACCAACGAACACGCACGTCGCACGCTCCGGAAGGTCGACTGCAGCTTGCTCGGCGCAACCCTCGCGCCACCAAGTGAGGGCGAAAGGAATCGAATGAGAGCCAAGTCCCTGGTGCTGATTTGGGGAGCCCTCCTGACGCTGGCCTGCACGTCCGTCGAGGAAGCGCCGGAATCGGACCCCACGCCCGTGACGGTCGAGAGGGTCGTTGAGGACTACGCCGCGCGGGTCTCAAAGGCCTACGAAGCGTCACTTTCGGACGCTTCGAAGATGCAGACGAAGATCAACTCTCTCCTCGCGAGTCCGAGTCCAAAGGCTCTGGCCGCAGCCAAGCTCGCTTGGCTGGAGGCCCGCAAGTCCTATGGCGTGACGGAGGCCTTTCGCTTCTACGAGGGCCCGATCGACTTCGTCGACGAAGCAGCCGGGAAGGAAGGGCCCGAAGGGCGCCTGAACGCCTGGCCGCTCAACGAGGCCTATATCGACTACGTCAAGGGGGACTCCAAGACGGGATTGATCCAAGACCTGGCGACGCCCCTAAACGCGGACCTCTTGATCGCTCGCAACGCGACCTCGGACGAGGCGAACGTCACGACCGGCTGGCATGCGATCGAGTTCTTGCTCTGGGGACAAGACCACTCGCTCGAGGGCCCTGGGAGCCGGCCCGTCTCGGACTACGTCGGCGACGCCCCGGTGGCTAAGCGGCGACGGACGTATCTGAGCCTCGTGACCAACCTCCTCGTCTCAGACCTCTCCACCCTCGCCACAGCCTGGAAACCGAACCTGGACAACTACCGCAGCTCCTTCGCCACAGGGGGTAACGAGTCCCTGGCGTCGATCCTGACCGGGGTTGCCACGCTCGCCGGGTTCGAGCTGGCCTCTGAGCGAGTGGGCGTTCCCCTCGACTCAAACGACCAAGAAGACGAGCACAGCTGCTTCTCCGACAACACGCACGACGACTTCCTCCGCAACGTGGAGGGAATCGAGCGGGTCTGCCTCGAAGGTCCGGCCTCGCTCTGTGCGCTGATCCGAACTCGAGACCCGAAGCTGGCTGAGACTATTGAGGCAGAGGTCAAGCGCGCACGGGAACTCTGCACCCAAGTCTCACCGCCAGTCGATCGAATCCTCGCGAGCCCAAAGCAGAGCGAGCTTCGCGCTCCGCTCGAGGCCTTGGTCAAGTGCTTGCAGGGCCTCGCCAAGTCTCTCCAGGCCGCCGGTAAGCACTTCGACGTCGACGTCGTCGTCGCGGGAGAATAGCCATGAGGAGAGCAGCCTGGATCCTGTTGGGGGGCGCCTTGCTCTCGGTTGGCCATTGGGCCAGCGCTGGCGAGGAAGACGACGCGAGGCTCTCGGGCGGGGCAACCACTGTCTTCGTCACGAACAAGCACTCGTTCGGAAAGTCAGCCGCCAACCTCCCCGTCGAGGACTTGCGAAAGTTCGCCTTCGGCAATCGAATCTTCAATACGAACTGGGTCAAGGCGCCAGCCTCTGTGACCTCGTTCGACGGCCTCGGCCCGATCTTCAATCGGGTCTCTTGCTCCGGCTGCCATGTCCGCGACGGACGCGGACGTCCGCCCAAGAGCGCTGGCGGCCCCTGGAACTCCATGCTGATCAGGCTCAGCGTCCGGGGCGCGCCAGGTGAAGCCCCGGGGCCGCACCCAATCTATGGGGGACAGCTGCAAAACCGCGCGGTGCAAGGAGTCGCCCCTGAGGGGAGGCCCGTCGTTAGCTACGCACCCTTCACTCGAGAACTCCCAGACGGCACTCGCGTGGAGTTGCTCAAGCCGACCTACGAGATCAAAGACCTCCGAGACGGGCCCCTGGGAGCCGGGCTCCTCATGAGCCCCAGAGTGGCCCCTGCGGTCCATGGCTTGGGACTCTTGGAGGCCGTCGCGGCGAAGGACATTCTTCGTCTGGCCGATCCCGAAGACAAAAACAAGGACGGGGTGTCTGGGCGTCCGAACTGGCTTCCAGGCAAGGCCTCAGGCGCCAAGGTCCTGGGACGCCTGGGTTGGAAGGCCAACCAGCCCTCGCTCCGCCAGCAGGCCGCGGGTGCTGCGAACGGGGACCTCGGGCTTACGACGAGCCTCTTTCCCACGGACCACCGCACTCCGGCCCAGCGGAAGCGAATCGAGACCCCCAACGGCGGCGTCCCAGAGCTCTCGGACGAACACCTCGACAAGCTCGTGTTCTACCTCCAAGCCCTCGGTGTCCCGGCGCGGCGAAATGTAGCCGCGCCTGGGGTGCTTCGCGGCGAAGCGCTGTTCACCAAAGTCGGGTGCGCGAGCTGCCACACGCCCACTCTGCACACCTTGCCTGACGCCAAGCCGCCTCACTTGGCCGGCCAAACGATTCACCCCTACACCGACTTGCTCCTGCACGACATGGGCGACGAGCTCGCAGACGGACGCCCAGATCACCAAGCCACTGGGAACGAATGGCGCACACCGCCTCTCTGGGGACTCGGGCTCCAGAAAGTCGTCAGCGGGCACACCCGCCTCCTCCACGACGGTCGCGCGCACAACACGCTGGAGGCGATCCTCTGGCACGCCGGGGAAGCGAAGCAAGTCACGCGTCGGTTCGAGGCGCTTCCAGCCAAGGACCGGGCAGCCTTGCTCGCATTCCTGGCCTCGCTCTAGCTGCCACTAGTAGGGGCGGG
>JAESQQ010000672.1 GCA_016765095.1 Planctomycetota bacterium
ACCCACGCATCGAATTCACGGCCGGCTGATGTCCAACCTCGCGCTGCGTGAATTGCGGCTTTGTAGGGGCGGGGTTTACCCCCGCCCGCGCCGCCGTTCCGCCGGCCCGGCCCATAGAACTACTCGTCCCTGAGCGCGCGAACCGGATCGATCTTGCTCGCGCGAGTCGAAGGGGCGAGCGCGGCGAGCACGCTGAGCGCGACCGCGAACACGACCGCGAGCACGAGGAACGAAGGGTCGTAGTCGAACAGGCTCCCGTCGAAGTTGTATCGGCTGACCTTGAAGATCACCTGGCGGGTGTAAATGTCGCCCGGAATCGAAGCCAGCAACGAGAGCCCGACACCGACCACCCCCCCCACGAGCCCGATCATGGCGCTCTCGACGAGGAACAAGGCTCGGACCTGGCGATCGGTCGCGCCGACCGCCTTGAGGACCCCGATCTCACGCGTTCGCTCGGTCACGTTCATGACCATCGTGTTCACGATCCCCAGCATCGCGACCAAGAGCGCGATCGCCGTCAGGCCGCCGACGACGGCTGTAATCAAGGCCGTGGCCTGACTGACACGCTCCAGGATCGTCCCGATCGAGACCGTCTGAAAGCCCTCGTGCTTGATCGCCTTCTCAGTCGGGCGCACGTTCGCGATCTCGTCGATCTCGATCATGACCGCGTTGTAGCCCCGCGTGACGTTCGAGGGGACCTGACAGAACAGCTCCTCCGCGAAGGCCTGGGTCAGGAACATGTCCGTCTGGGTCGAGAGGCTGTCCTCCCACACGTCGAACCCGTCCGACTCGATCCGCTCGCGGATCACCCCCGCGATCGGGACCCGCATCTCGAGCTTGGTTCGCGTCGTGACCGAAGCCGTCCCACCCATGGCCGCCCGAAAGCGCGCCAAGAGCTTCTCGGCCTTCTCGCTGTCGAGGTTGATATCGAAGCCCAGCGCTCGAGCGGTGCTGAGCGAGGCGGCAATGTTCGCGGCCTCCCTGGGTCGCGAGAGGACGATCTCCTTGCCGACGACGGTCGCCTGCTCTGCGTCCGTCCGATACCCCCAACGGTAGAGGAGATACTCGTGGAGCCAGACTCCGCGCGGCTTCTCCCCGACCTTGGCTCCATGGATCACACGCAGGTTCCAGCGCTCGTCCCCCGGGACCAGCCCGTAGCTGAGGGCCCCGTCGAGCTCGTGCTCACCGAATACGATCTTGAAGCGATCGATCGCGAGGGGCCGAACCGAGACCACGTGCGAACGGCTCGAGAGCGCCGCGACCACGTCGAGTGTGAGCTGGCTCCGGCGCATTTGACCCGGCCCGCCGCGACGACGCTTGGTCATGCTCTTGCGCAGGCGGTCGATCTTGGCTGGATCCGTGACGCCCTCGACCTCGAGTGTGCCCCGCTGGACCTTGCCGAAGCCCGGCCGAACGACGACTCGCAGCGGGTTCTCCCCGTCGCTGAGCTCCTTCCTGATCGAAGTCTCGAGCCCGCCGCCGATCGCGACGATCGTCGTCAGGGCGAAGACCCCAACCGTCACGCCCAGGGAAGTCAGGCTGGTGCGAAGGCGGTTTCTCTTGAGGCCTGTCCAGGCCAGGTCGATTAGGTCGACTGCGCGCACGAGCTCCTCGGGCCGTAGCCCCCAGTGGCCGGAGAGTGTCGGCGGGAGCCGCCTCTTCGTAAAGGGCCAGCTGGGAATGCGGGCGCTTACTTCCCGGGAGCGAGGCTCACGCGATCGAGGTCGAACTTGACCGCGTCGTCGGGGAGGGCCCCTCCCTCCCAAGCTGCGCGGGGGATCACGCGCAGCGTCGCCTCCCGAACCTCGATCTGCGTGGTTCGCCCGGGTTCTTGGTCAATCCCGAGCCGGACCTCGACCTTGTGCCGCGCGCCGGTCGTCGCGAACCAATAGCGGAGCTGGCGCCGTCCCCCTGAGTAATAGGGGCCGCTCTTCGTCTCATGCAGCGTCCGCATCCCAGCGTCGTCGTTGAGCGCGGTCCAGAGCCCCGCAGTCCTCCCGGCCTCGGGCCGGAGGACCAAGTCGAGGTCGAACACGAGGACCGAGTCAGGCGGAACCTCGAAGAACTGCCCGCTGATCAGGAGCTCACGCCCCTGCGCTTTGAGCGTGCGTCCCGTCCCCGCGAACGCGTAGCGAACCTCTCCGCCGCCGCTCACGCTGCCCCGCTGAAGCACCCCCACGAGCTGGTCGCGGAGACGAGCTGGAGCGGGCTGGTGGTCGCCGAGGCGCAGGAGCGCCTGCGGATCGTAGGCCCGGCTCGAGGCGAGGTTGAGCCGCTCGTCGAAGAGCGCCAGGATCCCCTCCTTGGAGAACACGGCCAGCTGTCGGGTGTAGGTGTTCCCGAGGTAGAAGTCTCGCGGAGTCTCGTAGCGACGGAACACGCTCCGCCCGCCGAACTGACCCACCTCCTCCTCGAGGCCGAGGTAGTCGAGGATCGAGAGCGCCAGGTCCGCTTGACCGCAGACCGCCGGGTCTTGCCCCTTCCACCCCTCCGGCGTGATCGCGAGCAAGAACCCCCAGTTCTTGTCGAGCCTCTCCAACCGGCCCTCGTAGGAAGAGGGCAACCCGGCGGACTCGTCGCAGGTGATCAAGACGAGCGTGTCTTCGAGGACCCCGCGAGTCCGGAGGCCGTCGAGGAATTCACCGAGCACCTTGTCGAGGTAATAGAACGAGCGCGCGAAGTCCTCCTCCTCGGCCCGAAAGGCGGGATCGGGGATCGTGTAGGGGTGGTGCGTGCCTGCGGTGAACACGGTCACAAACCAGGGTCGGCTCTCTCGCTCGAGGTCCTCAATCACACTCGCGGTGTGGTCGAGGAGCGAGCCGTCGTCGACGCCCCAGCCCCCCATGGCTCGCGGCTTGGCCACGTGGCTGCTGTCCTGGACGAGATCGAAGCCCGCCTGGCGCATGAACTGCCCCATGCCCATGAAGTAGAGCGGCGTCGACTCCAAGAACACGGTTCGATAGCCCGCGCGCTGGAGGCTCTTTGGCAGATAGGCCGCGCGTTGCCGGGTTCCGGTCGTGACCTCGGTCATTTTCGAGGTCTTGGTCCTCAAGTGAGGGAGCTCACCCGCCAAGAGCGAATAGAGACCGCGATTGCTCTGGGCCTGATGCGAGAAGTAGTTCGGAAAGAACAGGTGCTCGTCCGCGAGGGCTTCCAGGGCTGGGAGGTGAATCCCATACTCGATCCCTTGGGCCTGTTGCCCCTGCTTGACGTAGGCGGCCGAGAGCCGCTCGACGACGAGCACGAGCACGTTCTTGCCCCGCCCCCGACCGGCGACGCGCGGCAAGGGCGCCCCGCTCAGGTCAGCCGAAAACACAGCCGCGACCGCCGCCAGGACGAGAGGGTCGTCGCTGGACACGAGGGGATCGCTCGCGAGCAGATCGCTTGGGAGTCGAGCCAGCGCGTTGGTCTGGCGCCAGGGAGCTGGCCCGGACTGGACTGGAATCACGCCCACCAAGAGCGTCAGCGCCAACGCGCCGAGCCCGACCTCCACGCGCCGCGCGCCGTGGGCCCGCTTAG
>JAESQQ010000673.1 GCA_016765095.1 Planctomycetota bacterium
CCAACTCAGCCTGGGCATGACGGCCCTGGCACGCAGCGAGAGCGCCGTGACCGCAGCCCGCAGCGCCCACGGGGTGTCCGCGGAGGAGACTGAGCGCGCGGTCGCGGTCGCCTTCGGTCTCGGTGAAGTCGCCTCGTCTCCGAGCAATGGAGCGTCGCGGCTGGCGCCGTCAAGTCTGCCGAGAGCCTGGGCGCTGATCCCAAGCGGGCCCGCGAGGCCCTGGCCCGGGTCGAGGCGGGACGACTCCGTGTCAGTCGGGAGCACCGCGAGCTGATTCAGGACACCCTTAGCAAGGCTCGCCAGGGCAGCCTCCTCGTGAAACCTGGGGGCTACGAAGACGCCGTGTTTCGGCTCGTGGCTCTCCGCGAGTCCCAGACGGCGACGCTGCTCGGCAAGGCGCTCGACGAGATCAGCGTCCAACTCGACATCGCGGTTCGCGACGAGCTGGCTACCGCCGAGACGCCGACGCCGATCGAACGGGCCTCGGGTTCGAAGCCGATCGAGGGGCTGAAGGAGGCCCTCGCCCGTGCCGCGGACCGTCCCCTCGGAACGCCGCTTCCCCCCAAGGACCTGGTCCTGATCTATCGAGCCACCCAGCGCCTCGTGGCCCGCGTCGGGCGAGAGCGAACGGCGGACGCGCGCTCGAAGCGGCTGCAGGTTGGGGACTACCTCGGCTCGCTTCAGAAGCGCAAGATCGGTCCGGGCCCCCTCCACGCGGCCCAGCTCTGCGTGAAGGTCCTGGGCCGGCTCGGGATTCGAGAGGGCGCCGTCGAGCCACTGATTCGCTACCTGGCCGCGGAACGAGACCCCATTCGGGCCGCGCGAGCGGGCGTGGCGCTCTGCCTCCTTGGCGGCCTCCCCGCAGAGGAGGCCGTCCTGCGTGGGGCCGATCGCTTCGGTCGAAACAGCCCCTTCTGGAGGCAGGTCTCGCCCTACCTCGGGCGGACGGGCGTCGAGACGAGCCTCAGTGAAGAGAGCGCGCGGGGCTATCGGACTCGAGGACAAATCCTCGCCGCGAAGGGGAACCATGCCGATGCCCGACGTGACTTCGAACGGGCCCTGGAGTTGGACCCAGAGGACGCCCTAACCTGGCTCGCCTACGGCAGCGCCCTGGAGCGATTGAAGGAGGTGGACGCCGCGCTCGAGGCCTACCAGCGTTCCGGTGAGAAGGATCCCACCCTGGCTCTGGCTTGGAACAACCGCGTCAGCATTCGGGTTGCCCGCGGTGAGATCCAAGAAGCGCTCCGCGAGGTCAGCCACGCCATTGAGCTCCGCCCGGACCTGGGCTTGGCCTGGGCAAATCGCGCCACGATCAAGGAGATGCTCCGCGACTTCGAGGGCGCTCTCGCCGACGCGAGCCAGGCGATCCTGCTCCAACCCGATCTGGTCGAGGCCTGGCGGACTCGCGGCAGCGCTCGCCGCGAGCTGGGGCAGTTGGCCAGCGCGCTGGCGGACTACGACCAGGCGCTGCGGCTGGACGAGACGTCGGCCGAGTCCCTCAGCCAGCGAGGGCTGGTCCACCAGGCACTCGGGGACCACGACAAGGCCCTGGCCGACTTCACCCGCGCGATCGAGGTGGACCCCACGAGCGCCAACGCCTGGGCCAACCGCGGCCAGCTCCACCTGCGACGGGGCGACTTGGACGGGGCGCTCTCCGACACCGAGCAGGCCCTCGAGATCGATGAGCGCTCCACGGCGGCGTGGTCGAATCGAGCCACCATCGAGACCGCCCTCGGCCTCCACAAACAGGCGCTCGCGTCCGCGACACGAGCGACGGAGATCGACCCCCGCTCGCCCGAGGCCTGGGGCACGCTCGGGATCGCTCACTCCTCCGTGGGGCGGAAGCTGAAGGCTATAGAGGCCTTCAGCAAGGCTATCGAACTCGATCCGAAGCAGGCGCTCAGTTGGGCCAACCGAGGGCTCGCCAGGTTCTCCGTTCGCCAGATCCGCGGCGCGTTGACGGACTTCGAGAAGGCCCTCCAGCTCGACCCCAAGCTGCCGCAGGCCTACAAGGGGCGCGCCGATATCTTCGCCGCGGCGGGCATGCTCGAGAGGGCGCTCGCCGACCTGAATCGCACGGTCGCCCTCGAGCCCAAGAGCACGATCCCCCTTCGCAGCCGTGCCTTCCTCCTCCGACGCATGAAGCGCTACGCCGAGGCGGCGGCCGACCTGACGCGCGCTATCGAAATGAACCCTGACGACGGGACGAACTGGTACTTCAGGGCTCGGGTTCGCGAGCTCGAGGGGAAGAACAAGGAAGCACTCGCCGACTTCGGCGAGGGGCTGAAGCGCAATCCCAACTACCTCAACGGCTGGGGCAACCGAGGGTTGTTGCGCAAGCGCCTCGGAGACTACGAGGGCGCGGTGAAGGACTTCACGCGGGTGATTCAGCTCCGGCCTCGCCTCCTCGTCGGATACATGAGCCGCGGGGAGGCCTACGCGGCTCTGGAAGAGCACGAGAAGGCTGTGGTGGACTTCAGCAAGGCAACCAAGCTCCAACCTCGCAATCCCACGGCTTGGAGGGAGCGGGGCAAGTCGCGGCGCGCGCTCGGACGCCTGAAGGGTGCCCTCAAGGACCTTGGGCAGGCCCTCGGATTGGCTGCTGGCGATGGAGAGGCGAGCTATGAGCGGGCCCTGGTCCATGAAGCCCAGGGGAACCTCGACGGGGCGCGGGCCGATCTGAAGCGAGCCCTCGCAACTCCCCAGCAAGGTGCAACTTATGTCGAAGCAGCTCGCGCCAAGCTAAAGGCCCTGTCCGAGCGCTGAGCCAGTCCTCGATCGCTTTCCGTTCCCCTTGGTAGTGGCAATGACGCGAGCCACGAGAAAAGGCAACGGACATGAAATCGACTCCCCCCCTCCTAATTCTGGCAGCCCTGTTGCTGCCAGCGAGCACCGCGCTCGCACAGACCTACGCTGCCCAGCCGGCCTACCCGAGCCGGACGGGCAACTCCAACGCCAACGTGTTGCGCATGCGCTGCAGCGTGAGCGGCTCCCGGCTGACCTTCGAGGTCTCGAAGCTGGACGGATCTCGGTTCCAGAACTCGGGGACCATGATCATTCGGGTCGGGTCTCGACAGGTCTTTGGGACCCCTAAGGCCAGTCGGAGCTACTACGCGGGGGCCTACTCGACGACCCTCAGCTTCGACGTGTCCAGCACCCACCCCGCGGGCCAGGTCAAGAACTACTACGGCACGACCTCGAACAGCGTTTACTACACGGCGCCCGTGACCGTTTCGGCCTCCACCCCGAGGGTGGCCCAGGCGGTGATCACCTCGCCGGGCAACGCGGCGACCTTGCCGACGGCGACGAGCGCGAACGTGCGCTGGTCGTTGAGCAACACGACTGGGATCGCCTACCAGACCCTGACCGCGATCAAGACCACGGGCTACGGCTCGAACATGAACAGCGGCTACGTCCTCAATGGCCAGACCGTCTCGACCTCGACGCGCATGTACGCGCTCTCGAATCTGCCGCCGAACACCTGGCTCAAGTTCTGGGTCGAGACCACTGCTCAGAGCGGCTACTCGTCACGGGGAGCCGGCCTCTGGTTCCGCACGGGTTCAGCGCCGGTGGTCACCACCTACAGCGTCTCGGGCTACGTCCGCGACGCCGGGGGCGCAGGCGTGGCAGGCGCGGTCGTCCGTCTGAGCTCGGGTTCACAGGACACGACCGACCCCAGCGGGGGCTACTCGTTTGCGGGCCTTTCGAACGGCGTCTACACCCTGGGCGTGACGAAGAGCGGCTCGACGGTCACGCCGGCTTCCCAGGCGGTCACGATCAGCGGGGCTAGCCGGACGATGGACCTCGTGGCGGTCACGATCGTCCAACCACCGCAGACCGTGGGCGCGCCCACGATCACGCCTCGAGGAGGGGCCTCCGTCGCGAGCGTGCTGGCCACGATCAGCGCTGCGTCTCCCAGCGACGAGGTCCGCTACACCACCGACGGAACGGAGCCGACCCAGTCCACCACGCTCTATCTGGGTCCCTTCCTGATCGCGAGCACCACGGTCCTCAAGGCCAAGGCCTTTCGGATAGGGGCCAACCCGAGCCCCACCTCGCAGGAGAGCTACACGATCAACCTTCCCGTGACGCCTCCCGGGAGCAACCCGAGCGCCGACGAGGTTTACCAGGAACTGGACCGCCTCTCGCAGCAATACCAGGTTCCCCGCGATCTCATGGCGGCGATCGTCTATCAGGAGTCGGGCTGGGAGCAGGTCTGGAGTCGGGCTGGGAGCCAGAACTACTCGGGCGCCGGGACGAACTACCCCTATGGCGCAGGCGATCCCAAGCTCGGCTACGACCACGACGCCTCGGGTCGACTGAAGAGCGTCGGAATCGGGCTCACTCAGCTGACCTTGACCGCCCTCGGCGGGGATTCGAACACCCTCGACTCCAACCACGGCGTGATCGGCACCGTCGATGTCCAGCGCCTGAAGGACGACTGGCGCTACAACCTCGAGCAGGGCTTCCGGGTCCTGAAGGAGAAGTGGAAGGTCTCGAACAAGAGCAACCACTACCCGGGCGGCGACGACCCCAACGTGCTCGAGAACTGGTACTACCCAACGGCCTACTACAACGGGTCGGCCGCCTACGTCAGCGAGATCTGGGCCCACCTGCTCCAGACTCCAGGCCCCCTCTCGGGCCGCGTGAATCCGCGGGACCTGCTCCTGCCAGGTGAGGTTCGGCCAGGGTTCACCCACGACGTGGACGTGTTCACTGTCCAGCGCAGCGGGCAGGACGCGCGCTGGATGTTCAAGGGCGAGCACGTGGAGATGGACCTCCACCTGGGCAACCTCATGATCGCGGAGCTCAACGCAGTCGTGCTCCGACCCGGAGCTCGTTCGCAGTTGGGGTATCCCTTCCGCGACATTGGCTTCGTGGTCGTCTCCGGATCGGGCTTTCACGGTGGGGACGACGTCTTCTCAGACGACTTCAGTCGCCCGGCGGCCATAGGCGTCACTCGCGGCGAGCAGATCTTGAGTGTCGCCGCGGGACGCGTGGTCTTCGTCGGCACGATCCTCGACAGCAATGGCCAGGCCCTCGACGCCTACCAAGCCGACTACGGACGCCAGGTGATCGTCCTCGTCGAAACGGGCGTCTACGTTCGCTACGCACACCTCGAGCGCGTCGACGTGGCGGTCGGCACGATGGTTCGGCTTGGTAGTCCGATTGGAACCGTCGGGGACACGACGAACCTTGGGGTCACTGGAGCGATCGACCCTCACCTGCACGTCGTGCTCTACATGGGGATCACGGACACGACTCGGATCGACCAGGGGCGCGTCGTGAGCAGGGTCTCGGGAGCGGCCACGGTGCACGCGGCGGCCTTCGACCTCATGCCGCGGGTGGTGGAGGACGCTCGGGCGAACGTTGGGGGCGGAACCAATCCGGTTTCGATCGGAGGAGCGCCGACGACGCCCACGCCCACGAGCAGCGTCGCCCAGGTACCGACCCCTCGGAGCGTGGCGCCTGCGCCCAGCTCGACTCGCGGGACGGGCACGACTCCCCAGCCGGAGGCTGGTGGAGGAAGCAGTGGAGGAGGTGGCGGTTGCTCGGTCGGGGAGGAGCCCGCCGGTGGCCCGACTGGACTGGCCTTCCTCCTCCTCTTTGCTGGCCTGGTGGCCTGCCGGCTGCGAACCGGCCGGTAGCGTGGAGCGAGGAGCAGGCTCGAGCAAGCCTGGGAGGGAACCCGCGGGTGGGCAGGTGACCTCCTGGGCTCTTCCTCAGCGGGGTACCAATCCTGGCGACACGGGCTATGACGTCCAAGTGGGCTGCATTGCCTTGGGAGGTGGCGGTTGCTCGGTCAGGGAGGAGCCCGCCGGTGCCCATGAAGGACCCCCGGAGGCCCTCGCGCGCGCGACACCGCGTGCGCGCGAGGGGCTTGGGCGTCTCGGCCTCAGCCTGTCGCCTACCTCTGGCCCGAGGTGATCCGACGGCTGCGTCGCAACGCGAGTTGGGCGGCGCCGCGTGCGTTCTTGGCGCCCAACTCGTGCTCTCCGTCCGAGTTCAGCTAGCAGGCTGCATGCCAGACGCCATGATCCGGCGGAGAGACACAAGTCCCGTCTGGTCAGTCGTCTGCATTGCCCTGGGACGGGAAGGGACCGGAGGATCGCGCCCGGCTCACGCCCTCTCGTAGGTAACGGCTCCAGAGCACGAAGGGAAAGACCATCAGGGCGAAGGGGTTGTGCTGAGGAACACCGGCGGCCCCCAGCGGGGCCTCGCAGGGTCCCGGGCAGTAGTA
>JAESQQ010000674.1 GCA_016765095.1 Planctomycetota bacterium
CCGCCGACGCCGCCGAGGCGCCCACCCCCGACGCCGAGGCGCCCACCGCCGACGCGGAGACTCCCCCCGCCGACGGGCAGAAGGACCCGACGAGCGCGAAGAGCGGCAAGCTAAAGGGCCAAGGCGTCCGAGACCGGCTGGCCAAAGACCGCGCCTACCAACGCGCAAGGCGCCAAGCCCTCCTGACCGGCCGGCTCGCGACGGTCCTCCTCGTCCTGGCCGTCCTGATCGGAATCCTCTACGTCGCGCGTCGGCCAATCTTGCGCAGCGTGGCCCGCGCCGGCGAAGGCGAGCTAAACGCCTGGGCCCTCGACATCCTCAGCCGACTTGAGGACCCAGAGAGCTTCGACCTCTACGTCGCCCACATGTCCACGCGGAGCGATCGATTCACGCCGCTCGTCTACCGCGTCGTGGGCCGCACCAGCGCGCCAACCGCGAAGGGGGTGATCCCGCCCGACGACCCCGACGCAGTCATCGTTCACACAGAAGTCCTGATCAGCGCAATCCGCGGGGAGAAAGTCGAAGTTCAGCGAGGCGGTCTGAGAGCCTTCTCCTGCCTCCGCGAGCGCTCCTGGATTCGAGACCCCGCCCTCCTCGATTGCGTCGCCGAGGCGCTCTCGTCTCAAGACGCGATCACTCGCCGCTTCGCCGCGATTGGTCTCCGCAACCTCTCTCCGATTCCAGCCCACCACGCGCGTCTGCTGACGACGGTCAAGAGCGACCCGGATCGGCTCGCGCGCCGCTTCGCGATCCAGGCCCTCGCCAAGAGCGAGGACCCAAAGATCGGAGCCGAGCTCGCGACCCTGAAAGACGACGCGCCGGAAGTCCAGCGAGAGCTGTTCCTGGCCGTGGCCCGCCTCGGCGTCCCGGTGCCCATGAGCCGACTCCGCGCGCTCTATACCGACTTCCCGACGCTCCGCCAAACCGTGATTGAGTCCCTCGCAGCCCGCTCGGACGCTGGCGTCGAGGACTTGATCGAACTCGCGATTCGGGACCCTTCGCCCGGAACGCGCCTGGCTGCCGCCAAGGCCCTCGCGAAGCGTCAGCGCAGGACCGGCCTCGACGCGCTGCTCTATGCGCTCGGGGACGGGGACCACGCGGTCCGGCTCGAGGCGATCGACTCGATCCTGGCCCGCGCAGACGGACGCGAAGCGATCCCCGCCTTGGTCGGCGCCCTCGGGGACCACCAGGGCTGGGAAGAGCTGCGCCGATTGCACGTCGCGCTCTCGTCCCTGACCGGGCACAGCGTGCCAAATCCCGTGCAGAGCCAGGAGCTGACCTGGACCCGCGCGATCAGCGCCTGGCGCACGTACAAGCGCCAGCTCAGGCGCCAGTGAGCACGCCGGGAAGCGACCCGCTCGGCGAGACCCACGAGATCGTCGATCCGCTGCGCGAGGCAATCACGAAGCGAATCCGAGGGCCCCGTGCGCGTCGGCGCCTCGCGCCCCTCGACGAGACACGGGTCGCCGAAACGGGTCGACTGAGCCCTCAACCAAATGCCTCCTCGCTGCCGTCAACCGCCAAGACGGCGCGCTTCCTAGAGCCTGCGCTCGAGACTCGCCGCCTCGACTCGAAGCGCTCCCGCCTCGACCCCGCTCTGGCCGAGACCAGCCTGGGCGACGCGCTCCCGCCTCTCCACTCGGAGACCTCGGTCGACTTCGGTACGACCGCCTTCGACGCGGAGCCCCTGGCCGCGGCGATCAGCGGGTCTAAGCGAAAGAGCAAAAAGAAGGCTGACAAGCAGAGGAAGGTCAAGAAGAAGGCCACCAAGAAGGTCACGAGTAAGAAGAAGGCCACCAAGAAGGTCACGAGTAAGAAGAAGGCCACCAAGAAGAAGGCCACGAGTAAGAAGGCCACCAAGAAGAAGGCCACCAAGAAGCGACCCCGGCGAACGGTGGCCGAGGCCCGGACGGCGTCGCGAAAGGAGACCCTCGCAGGGCGCAAGACGAAGAAGGGCGCCGCTCGCCCAAGCACTTCGAAGAGCGGCAAGCGGCGCGGGCGTCCGCCCAAGGCCTGGCTCGAGCTCGTCGAGAGTCTGATCGAGCAGGCGCGTTCGTCGGAGGGGCGCCTCCCCAACACGATCGTCGAGGCGGCTGTCCTCCAGGCCTTTGGGGACCGATCGCGAATTCCGCACACCGTGACCGCTCTCGAAGAGCGCGGCGTCCTGATCGAGGGGGGCGCCACGACCGTCCTCAGCGAGAACGACCCCGACCCCGTCCAGGCCTACTTCAACGACATGTACGACATTCCACTCCTGACTCGAGAGGAGGAGATCGAGATCAGCGAAGCCCTCTTCGCCTGCAAGGAACAGCTCCGCGACCTGGCGCTCGGAACACGGACCGGCGCGCTGGAGGCGCTCAAAATGCTTGAGCGCGCCGCGAGCGGGAAGCTGTTCTTCGATCGGCTGGTCGGGGCCGCGCGCCTCGAAGGTGGAAAGGCCGCCCGGACCGCGGCCCGAGACCAGCTGACCCAGGACCTCGAACGAACCCAAGAGTTGATCGGGGAGATCGACCAGCTCCAGGGCACCTTGCGCGGGGCCAGAGACAACCCCCAGCGCTCGGAAGAGATCCTCGCTGCGAAGCTGGAGGTTCGAGACCGCACGAGCGAGCTGGCCGAGATCATGTCGATTTACGACTACGACGTCGCGGTCGCGATCGAAGTCGCGCTCCAACTGGAGACCGACCTCCGCCGTCTTTTCAAAGCTCGGATCTTGGCTCGCGAGGCCGAGCGCTCCGGCCACCCGAAGCGGGCCGCCGAGTTGGCCCAGGAGGCCGAAGCCACCGAAGGCGCCCACTGGGAGCGACCTGGAGACCTCCAGCGGCGCGTCCGCAAGCAGATCGAGCCCATTCTGACCGAATACCGCCGGCTGAAGTCCGAGCTGGCGCGAGGAAACCTGCGCCTCGTGATCTCGATCGCCAAGCGCTACCGCGGCCGCGGGCTGGGGTTCCTGGACTTGATTCAAGAAGGAAACTCAGGGCTGATGCGCGCGATCGAGAAGTTCGATCCGCGCCGTGGATTCAAGTTCTCGACCTACGCGACCTGGTGGATTCGCCAGGCGGTGACACGCGCGCTGGCCGAGAAATCGCGCATGATTCGGCTCCCGGTCTACTTGACCGACGTGATCCAGAAGGTCAGGCGCCTCTCTCGCGAGGTCAACGAGGTGACCGGGCAGCCGCTCGGGCTCCACGAAATGGCAGAGCGAATCGGCGTCACCGCCGAGGACGCCGAGCGGGTCCTAAAGGCGACCCGCGGGCCCGTCTCGCTCGACGTCCCCCTCACGGGGGGCAACGAGGGCGGAGCCGACTTCGTGGCCTACCTCGAAGACCCAAACGCACCGCGGCCCCAAGCCGGCGTTCAACGCGAGCTCCTAGCCGAGCAGATCCAACGTGTTCTGAGCAGCCTCCCGATCCGCGAGCGCGAGGTGATCCGGTTTCGGTTCGGGCTCGACGGATCTCGCGTGCATACGCTGGAAGAGCTCGGCAAGCGCTTCAACGTGACCCGCGAGCGAGTCCGCCAGATCGAGATCCGAGCGATTCGCAAGCTGCAGCAACCCACCGTTGCCGACCGCCTCGAAGGCTTCCTGGAGATACTCCCATGACGACAGACCAGGTGCCCAGTGAGCCAGCTCCTACGGAACCGGACCCGGAGCTCGCAGCCCAAGCGGAGCCTGAGGCGGCCGCTTCGCCGCCGGAGCCAGTCGTCGACACGCCGCCGGAGCCAGTCGTCGCCTCGCCGCCGGAGCCAGCTGTCGACGCTCCGTCGGAGCCAGTCGTCGACGCTCCGCCGAAGTTCACAGAGGATCAGACCAGCGGGCGCCTGTTCCGGCGCTGGAACGGCGGCGTCCTCGTGTTGGCGGCCCTGGTCCTGGCAGGAGCCGCGTTCATGACGCGGGGCGGCGCGACCCCTCCCGCGAACTCCGCGGCTCCCTTCGACCCGCTCCGGTTCCTAAACCACAAGCGCTGGGACCAGGGCCGAGCCGAAGTCGCTCGCTACGAGGCGCGTCGGACCCTGTATTCCAAGCCCCAGACCTACGAGCTGATCCGGATCGCGGTCAAGGAGCGCTTCGATCCCGCCCAAGGAGTGAAGGGCGAAGCCCCAGGCGCCCTCGACGCGATCAAGACGATCGCCGTTCACGACACCCCGACCCACCGCGCGTATCGCTATCGCCAGCAGGTCGTGGTCCAAATGCCGCGGCACGACCCGCGCCAAGTCTTGGCCTCGTCCATGTCCAGCCAGGAGTGGTGCGGCTCGACTTTCGTCCGCCTCCGAGCCACACCAGAAGGTCTCAAGCGGACCGTACACAGCTACTTCCAGGGCGAGGGAGACACCGAGGACCTCGTGCCGCTCGGCGCTGTACTCGCCGACCAAGTCCCCTTCTTGGTCCGGGCCGTGGACTGGGGCAAGACCCCGACGCTCCGCCTGGCGCTGCTGCCGACCCTCCTCTCGAATCGCGGGCCGTTGAGCAGAGTCCAAGCCGCGACGCTGGAGCGAGTCGGGCAGGAGCAGATCGAGGTCCCCGCCGGGACCTACACCTGCACGCACGTGCGCGTCCTGCGCTCGACGAGCAGCGGTGAGGCTGTCGACCACTACTGGGTCGGGACTGGCCCCGGCCGCCCCCTCGTCAAGTTCCTCGACGCGACGGGCGAAGGACAGCTCAGCTCGCTCGAGTGGGAGGCTTACTGGGAAGACGCGAGCGGAGACGACGAGTGAGGGTCGTCATTACGGGAGCGACGTCTGGCCTCGGGGCGGAGCTGGCCCGGCAATACGCCGCCAACGGCGCGACCCACCTCGGCCTCGTCGGGCGCCGCGAAGCGCTCTTGGCCGAGGTCGCAGAGGCCTGTCGAAGCTCGGGGGCGCAGGTTCAGACCTACACCCAGGACGTGACCGACGGCAAGGCCATGGTCGAGTTGGCCGAGGACTTCGTCGGCTGGGCCGGCGGGGCGGACCTCGTGATCGCCAACGCCGGCGTCGGCGCACCGGACAACCTCGGGAGCGGCGACCCCAGCGCGCTGACCTGGATGATGGACGTCAACGTCAACGGTGTGATCAACACACTCGTGCCCTTCGTGAAGTCCATGCAGGCCGCCGAGCCGGTCCGCGG
This sequence comes from Planctomycetota bacterium, assembly GCA_016765095.1. Classification (GTDB taxonomy): domain Bacteria; phylum Planctomycetota; class J058; order J058; family J058; genus NORP233. Next base: position 5,102 of record JAESQQ010000674.1, read on the forward strand.
CCGGCGGGGTCACCTGGTCGCGATCGCCAGCCTGGCGGGCTTTCGGGCCCTCCCCCACCACGGCGGATACGCCGCGAGCAAGATCGCGGTCCGGACTTTAATGGACGGGTTCAGCTACGCCCTCGAGCACAAGGGGATTTCAGCGACCACGATCAACCCGGGGTTCGTGGTCTCGGAAATGACCGCCAAGAACGAGTTCCCAATGCCGTTCATGCTCCAGACAGACGTCGCCGTGCGACGCATGCGGAGGGCGATCGCGCGCCGCAATCGGACCTACAGCTTCCCGCGGCGGCTCTACTTCCTGATCTGGCTGCTCCAGCGACTGCCTCGGTTCATAGTCTCGCGTGTCCGCGGGTGAACCCGGAGCCCGCAGCCGGATTCCTCCCCTTCGCCCGCAAGGCGCGCGGCGACGCCCCCAGCAACGCCGCCCGCTGCAAAGTCACGGGCACGGGGCTCTCGTTGGCGGCGCTCAAGACCGCCCCCGAAGCCGCGCTTTGGGAGGCTCACCGGCTGGCACTGGAAGGCTGGGCGGCGGACCCCGCTCCGCC
>JAESQQ010000675.1 GCA_016765095.1 Planctomycetota bacterium
CCCGACGCCGTCGGCTGCGCGCTCTGTGCGCTGACCAAGTGGCCGGGAGCCGCCAGCGGGACCCACTCGAGCCCCCCCCCGAGGCCTCGGGGACAAGCAAGGGCTCGAGCGTCGCCAAGGACCCGCTCAGGAGCGCGTCCCGAAAGGGCGTCAGGCTCGTAAGGAGATTGCGCCCGGCCCGGTTGTAGGAGCGCGCGTCGACCTCAGTCGACAAGCGGGGCCCACCCACGCTCTCGTCTGAGCCAGGAGAGGCCGCGACGGGGAGCGCGAGACCGACGAGCAGAGCAAGCAAGGGAGGTGTTGAACGCACTGGGCCTCAGGGTAGCCCCCCGCTCCCTCCGCGCCAGGAGATTCAACCCTGATGATTGCGACCCCCGTGTGGTCCCGCCACTCTGGAGGCATGTCTACCCTCGAACTCGATCTCGCCCGTGTGCGATCTGTAGGGTGCGGGATTTATCCCCGCCCGGGAGGCGTTACGTCCACGGCCTGACCCGGTCCAAGCGTCGCCGGACCCAGGTGATCGAAGAGGACCTCGGCGCGCCCTACTTAGCAGCGGTCGCTTCCCGCTCGCGGACGTTCTTGAACACGAGGGTCTCGCGGCCGCAGCGGGTCCGGCGGAGGTTGTCTCGGATCACCTTGACCAAGAGCCGCTGAGCTCCGGCGTTGATATCGGTGAAGTCCTGGCGCGGATTGCTCGCGCTCTCGCCGTAGTGCGCGTCGAGGTAGCGAGCGATCGTGGCGGGGAGGCGCGAGCGACGCAGCGGGCTGGTCAGCGTCTCGCGCAAGACGGGATCGTGAGTCGCGTCGAGGACGTCTGAGGCGAGCGGGAACCCGTCCGCGCGTGGCATGGCCAGCAAGGCGTGGAGCAGCTCGTGAATCAGGGTGTCCACGAGCTCTTGGGGGTTCTCTCGGTGCTCGCGCTTGGTGGGATTGATCGTGAGCACGCCCTGGGAGTAGGTCCCAAAGCGCTCGACGCCATGGGCCTTGAGGCCTGGCACGACGCGCAGTTGCAGGGGCAACCCGCCGGGGTAGCCCTCGAGGTAGGCCCGGATCCTGAGGAAGTCGGGGTTCTGGCGGAGAGCAGCGATCGCGCGCCGCTGATCGGGAGTCTGTGGGAGCCGCTTGAGGAAGGACTCAAGATCACGCGGCGGGCGGGCCCGCCCGAGCTGAAGCCGGACCTTGCTCGCGCTCCCTCGGACGCCGACTTGGATCCAACACACGTCCGTCCCCAATCGGAGTCGCTCGCGACTGCCCTCGATCTCAGCCAAGCGCACCATGCGCAGCGAAGCATCGAACGCGATCAAGTCGAGGTCACCCTGGCCGCCCTCGCGTGTCGCGATCAGCTCGCTCGTGCGCTCAGGCGCTCGGAGGAGGACCGACTCGCAGCTCCCGCCGACGCGCAGCCGATCCCCATTGCGAAGCAGGGCCGTCTGCGGACGCGCGGCCGTCAGCGTCAGCCGAAAGGCGGCTCGGGCCGGGGCCCGAACCTGAATCCGGAACCGACCGGGCCCACGAACCAGAAGGCGCTCAGAGGGGAGGTGGCTCGCGGCGACTCGAATCGTGCCGCGCGGCTCACGAACCTGGAGGTCTGCGTCCACCGCTTTGGGAGCGGTCAGGCGGATCAAGACCAGTCCAGCCGGCAGCTCAACGTGATCGACCCACACCCCCTGGGCCGAGACGACGTCACTGTGGACCTGGCTGGGTCCCCCCTGAATGGGGGCCAAGAGCGCAAAGATCAAAATCGCGGGGCTCACGGTCCAGCATGGTCACGCGCCGCACACCGTGCAAGGGCTGGCATGTCGCGAAACCAGCGGACGCGTCGTGAACTCCGGTGCCAACTCTTCCTAGTAAAGCGGAGCACGATTCTGAGCGAGGTCGCCGTCCTGGCGAAGGGGAGTCGTGAGACCCCCTTCGTGGGCGACCTCTCAGAATCGTAGCCTCCGGTTTAGTGAAGCCGCTTGAGCGTGGTGAATGTCCGCGCGCCCCAGCCGGTCGCGATCAGCTTGCCCTCGTGGGTGTCTGCCCACTGGCAGCGGCCCTTGATTCCGTCCTCGCCAACGGCGAGCTCCCACTGGGTCTCGTAATCGCCCCAGTTGGCGGTCCCGGTCCAGATCCCGCCGGACTCGGTGAAGGTCAATCGAGCGCTGACCTTGCCCTCCTTGTCGCAGAGGACCCCGGTCACGCCGTCGGCCTTCTTGCTCACGCGGAGGTAGAGACCGTCGTCGCGCTTGAACACGCCGCTCAGCTCGCCCGAGCCAGCCTCGGGTGCCGGCGCGTCGACGCGGTCGGGGAGCGCTCCTTCGAGGCGCTTGAAGCTTAGAGGAGCCCAGCCCTCGACCGGACCCGCGCTCCACGAAGTGCGGCCGCTGAGGGCGCCCTCGCTAAAGCCAAGCTCGATCTTGCAGGTCTTGCCGTTGGCTAGCTTGGCCTCGCCACGGAGGGTTCCGCGCTCGTTCTTGAGGCGAATCGTGACGCCCTCGCGGTGACCGACTGCGGTCAGGACGAGCTCGTCGCCGTCCACCGCCGCACCCCAGGCACCCCCGGCGCCCAGCCAGCCGCCAGCGAAGGCGCTGAGCTCACCGATCTCCTCGCCGAAGCCCTCGCCCTCGTCCGCTTCGCCCTCGGTCACGAGGCCGGTCCGGGTGACGCGCTCGAGGGTGTAGGCGACCCACTCGCGGTGGTAAACGACGCCGCCCTCCCAGTCCATGGCCTCGGCTCGCCCCGTCAGGGTGTCGCCGGTGAGCGTGAAGTCCCAGGCCGTGTCTGCCTCGTAGGACGTGTCGTCAGCCTTCTCGACCCAGTGGCACTTCCCGCTCGCTTTGCCCTTCGAGTCGGAGAGGGCCAGGGTGCAGACCATGCTCTCGAAGGGAGGGTTCACGAGCCGACCCGTAAAGCCGTCGGCGCCCTTCTCGATCACGTAGAAGCGCTCAGTCTCCCCCGTGCGCTTCCAAACGCCCGCGAGTTCGTCTTGGGCTGTGGCGCTGAGGGCCGCGCTCAAGACGAGCAAGGCAGCAAGGGTCGAACGTGCAATCATTTCGTCCTCCGAACGCCCCAGGGTAGTGAGCACATCCGACCCGCTCAAGGGGGGTCTGGAGTTGTTTCTGGATTCAGCCCGTTCGCGGGCTCCTCAGCCCCTGGGCGATCCCTCGCCCAAATCCTCAGGTCTGGCGTCCGCAATGAACATGTGCCCCGGCGCATGAGTCCAGGCCTCGCTCATGACGCCGCTCTCCAGCGCGCTCCGAAGCACCTCCTGGCTCGTCACGCCGCAGGCCCAGAACACAGGCTGCTCCTTGCTTCGGACCTCGACCGGGTCACCCCACTCGGGGCGACCGAGGTCGGCGATCCCGAGCGCTGTGACGTCTCCGACGTGCACCGGACCCCCGTGAGCGTGCCAAAGCGGTGTCGTCAGTTCGGTCACCCGCTTCACATCCGCTCGCAGGAAGGGGCGCATGCTGACGACGAGATTCCCGCTAAAGGGGCCGACCGAACGGACCCGACGCACCGTCCGATACATGGGCACGTTCAGCCTCTGCTCGATATGGCGGAGCGGGAGCCCGGCTTCTCCGAGGACACCCTCGGCCGTAAAGCTGCACCCGAGGAGGAACGCGACCCAGTCCTCGCTCCAGCCCTCGCGCAAGTCAGAGACGTCACGAACGCCCGCGGCCGTGTGAATCCGATACCGCGGTAGATCGCAGCGGAGGTCCGCCTCAGGCGCCAGGCGCGGCGCGTAGGCGCCCGGCGCCAAGCGCTCCAAGAGCGGACAGGGCTCGGGGTTTTGCCGGCAGAAGGCCTCAAAGTCGTCCGCGACCTCGCGAGGGAGGACGACTAAGTTCGCCTGAACGTGAGCCTGCGCGATCCCTGCCGTGGGGCGCGTGGCCCGGCCGGCACGAAACAGAGCCCGCGCAGCGCTGGCGGACATAGCAGCCCACTCACGAGCCGCGGGGTCATAGCCCCCGCCGCCTGGCGTCTCGAGCCGGAGTCGGTCGCCGACCTGGAGCTCGAGCTGGACCTTGCCGGGGAGTTGCCGGGCACGGCCACCCCGAATCAAGGTGTTCCGCCCTGGCGAACCGGCCGAAGCGCCGTTCGCTCCGGGCGGACCGAGGACGCGACGCTCGCTCAGGATCGTGGCCGAGACCGGCGCCCGGAACTCCAGCTCCCGGATCACGCCCTCCCCGCCTCGCCAAGCCCCAGCCCCGCCGGAGCCGCTCCGAACCGCGAACCGCCGCAGGCGGACGGGGTATCGTCGCTCTAGGACCTCTGGATCGGTAATCCGGGTGTTCGTCATGTGGGTGTGCACGGCCGACGCGCCGTCGAACCCAAACCCAGCCCCCCCGCCCCCGCAGATCGTCTCGTAGTAACCGAGGTCCGCGTGGCCGAAGGTCAGGTTGTTCATGGTGCCCTGGGAGGCCCCCACGATTCCGAGCGCGCCGTAGAGGACGTCGACCACGCGCTGGCTGGTCTCGACGTTCCCGCCCACGACCGCCGCCGGCGGCTGGGGATCGAGGAGCGAGCCGGGGGGGATCACGACGGTCAGCGGCTCGAAGCACCCCGAGTTGAGCGGGATCGGGCGCTTGGTCAGCATCCGAAACACGTAGAGCACCGCCGCCAGGACGACCGCCCGAGGCGCGTTGAGGTTCCCCGCCAGCTGGCGATCCGTCCCGGCGAAGTCGATCCGGGCGCGATCCCCGCTGACCTCGATCTCGACCGCGATCCGCGCCCCCTCGTCGAGGTAGTCCTCGTAGGTGTAAACCCCGTCCGGCAAGGCCGCGACCGCATCGCGCATAGCAGCCGCCGCGTCGCGCTGGACATGCCCCATGTAGGCCTCGACCGCCCCGACCCCGTAGCGGACCACGAGCTCGCCCAGGAGCCGCGTTCCCTGCGCGTTGGCCGCGACTTGAGCCTCGAAGTCTGCCAGCCGCTCGTCGATCCCCCGCACGGGGTGAGGGCCCGCCGCGAGCAGCTCTCGGAGCTCCTCGCCCCTAAACCGTCCCTCGCGGACGACAAGCACGTCGTGGAGGCGAACGCCCTCCTCCTCTATGCAGCGAGACGCGGCAGGCATTGAGCCCGGCACGATCCCGCCCACGTCGGCGTGGTGGCCGCGGTTCGCGCAGAAGAACACCAGCCGCCCGCCGTGGAAGACCGGCGTCACGATCGTCACGTCGGGGAGGTGGCTCCCGCCCTGGAAGGGGTCGTTGCTGAGCAGGACGTCGCCTGGGCGAAGGTCTGCTCCGCGGCTGGCTCGCAAGGCGCGCACGCTCTCGGCCATGGCCCCCAAGTGCACAGGAATGTGCGGAGCGTTGGCGACCAAGCCCCCCTCGGCGTCGAACACCGCGCAGGAGAAGTCGAGCCGCTCCTTTATGTTCACCGAGAGGCTAACCCGGCGCAGGGTCGCGCCCATTTGCTCCGCGATCGAGGAGAACAGATTCGCCATGATCTCGAGCTGGACGGGGTCTGGCGCCTCGAGCGCCA
>JAESQQ010000676.1 GCA_016765095.1 Planctomycetota bacterium
CCTTCGAGGCCGAGCAACCGCTCGGCCTCGCTGGCGTTCGAGCCTGGCGTTTCGAGCCTGGCGTTTCGGTCCCCGGGGTAGTTGGGAGAGGTCGCAAGTCGGGCCTCGATCCCTCAGGGTTTCCAGATAGACTACGCGGCCCTATTCGGAGGCACGGGCGAAGCCCGAAGGTGCCCCCCAGAGGAGGCGAACATGGCCGGTGAGCGGCGCAAGGACTACATGGTTAGCAAGCGGGTTCACCTGCTCTACATGCTGACCTGGGTGACCTCCCTCCTCCTCGTGGGGAGCCTGACCTGGATGATGATCAGCGTCGAGGGTCTTCGACGGAGTCTGCCCCCCGACGGGGCTAATACCCTTGTTCTGATCGGTTTCTTGGCGTTCGTGATCGTCTGCTCGGCGCTCGTGCTGGCGGTCTACACGATCGTTCATACGCACCGCGTCATGGGGTCCGCCTATCGGATCGGGCAGGTCTTGAAGGAGATCAACCTCGAGCAGGACACCCGGATTCACCTCCGAGACGGGGACTTCTTCTTCGAGATCGCAGACGAGATCAACATTCTGGCCGACAAGGCCCAGGGCAAGAGCTCCGACGCCCCGGCAGAAGCGGCCAGCGACGCGAAGGCCGAGCCCGAGGGCGAAGCGGCCGACGCGAAGAGCGCCTAAGAAGACCCCACTTCCGAGCCGGACCCCGATTTGGGGGGCGGCTAGAGCCCGATATTGGGGGCTGGGACCCTTGGTTCGTCACGTTTCAGAACCCGAAACGTGAGTCGGATTGTGTCCATCGTGACACGCTTGGGGGGCGATCCGCAGGCACGACCTGCTTGCAGGGAAAGGGTTTACAGGGTTTGGGGCGTCAACAACGGTTGGCACCCAGGTTGCACTTCACACATCCGAGAGTGGGACAGATGCGTCGAATCGAGAGAGCCAAGAAGATCGCGGGAGGGGGCGTTGTCGCGCTCCTTCTCGTCGCGTCGACGGCACTCGGCAGCACCGTCCTTCGCTTCTCCGCCGACGACTTGGCGGACCGCGCGACGATCATTGTTCACGGCAAGGTCGTCGGCAAGCAGGCGCGCCGCCTCAGCAAGGGCGTGATCGTCACCAACTACAGCATTCAAGTGACCGAGGCCTTCCACGGCGGGCTAGGCCTCAAGGCAGCCAAAGCCAAGGGCAAGCCGCTTGAGGACCTGGGCCTCAAGAACCTGGGCCTTAGGGGCAAGGTCTTCACCTTCGCCAGCTACGGCGGGGTCACCCCAGAGCGCGGGAGCGGGATCTCCGGCGCGGCGAGCTACAGCAAGGACGAGGAGATCCTCGTCTTCCTGACTGGCGAGAACAAGATCGGCTGCCGCGCAGCCGTTGGCCTCGCCCAGGGCAAATTCACGATCCGTTTGGTGGAGGGCAAGAGGCTTGCTTTCCGTGATCTCGAGGGCCTTCGCCTCATGGACCGCAAGAGCGGCGTCATTGAGGAAACCAAGGCTGAGCAAGGCGTCGCATTTGACTCGCTCCTCGCTGGAGTCAAGCGTCGCCTGGCCAAGAACAAGACCAAGCAGGGAAAGTAAGGGGACTGGGTGGCTTATCACGAATCAGGATGCCGGCTTGTATCGAAGCGCTTCGTGTTCGCAGCGCCGATTTTCGCCGTCTTGTTCGGGATCTTCGGCCTGAGCGTCTCTAGCTACGCCTTCGTCAGCCTCCAGGCTGGGAGCATGCCTTTCTACTGGGCCAACTCGACCGTCACGTTCACGATCAACGAGACGGCCGACCCCGGCACGAGCGACGAGAGCGACGTCGCCGCCGTCCGGCTCGCCTTCGAGGCCTGGTCGAAGGTCCCCTCCAGCCGGATCGACTTCGTCGAGGACACCAACAGCGGCTCCCGCGCTCGGACGGACTGGCGCTCTGACGACCTCCACGTTGTGCTTTGGGACACCACCAACGAGAGCGGCTTCTTCGGCCCGGGCAGCGGCTTGGTCGCGATCACGCCCGTCGACTTCGACCCGAGCTCGGGGCGAATCCTCGACGCCGACATTCTGTTCAACGGGACCAAGCCATTCAGCACGAGCGGCGACGCGGGCAAGTTCGACATTCAGAACATTGCCACCCACGAGGTCGGCCACTTCATTGGCCTCGATCACTCTGGGGTGATCGGCGCGACCATGAACCCTTTCGCCAACACGACCGACACTCGCCTTCGCTCCCTTGAGGCTGACGACATCGCCGCGGCCGGAGCGATCTACCCCATAGGCGCCGAGCCGGGCTCGATCCAAGGCTACGTGCGGATCGGCGGCAAGGCGGTCTCAGGGGCCCACGTCGTGGCGGAGGACATGAACGGCGTCGCCGCTTCGGCCGGCCTCAGCGACGGCAACGGCTTCTTCAAGATCCGCGGCCTCGACCAGGGCAGCTACGCGGTCTACGCCGAGCCCCTCGACGGCCCGGTCACCAACGCCAACTTCTCGCTCCACACCAGCGGCCTCACGATCGACACCAACTTCGGCACGACCTTCTGGGGTGCCGGCGGATCCAGCTCTCCTCGTAACCCGGAGCGCGTCACGGTCAGCTTCGCCCAGTCAACCGACGTCGGTCAGATCGACGCTTTGGCCTCCAACGGCATGAACCTGACCAGCATTTCGCGGACGACGGTCATGCCCAACAGCGAGTTCACGCTCTCCGTCTACGGCACTAACCTCGATCGGGCCGACTCGATCTTGGTCCCGGGCCCTCCCGGCGACCCCCTGTTCGTCGCCGACGAGGCCTTTAGCCGCAGCTCGGCTCGCATGACGCTTTCGATTGGCCCCTCGGCGCTCAGCCAGCTCCGTTCGGTTCGAGTGTTCAACGACGCCACCCAAGCCTGCGTCGTCCTCACGGGCGGCTTCGAGATTCGCGCAGCACCTCCGACCTTGACCGGCCTCGACCCCGCCGAGGGTGAGTCTGGGACGGTCGTGACCCTCAGCGGGGCCAACTTCGAGCCCGGCGCTCGCGTGATCTTCGGTGGGTTCGTGATCCAAGCCAGCGGCATGGGCAACTCGGTCAGCTTCACGGTCCCCAACGGCGCAGGCGGTGTCTACTCGGTCGCGGTCGAGAACCCCGACGGTCAGTTCGTCAAGATCCGCGACGGGTTCACCCTCGCCGGTCCTGTTGCTACGCCTGGCACGGACCCGGATCCGATCACCCAGACCAACAGCCTCGCGACGCCTAACGCCCCCAGCGGCAGCGCGGCAGCCGGCGCAGCGGCTCCGAAGCAGAAGGCTGCCAGCGAGAGGGAATAAAAGCAATGGGCCTGCATGGTCCAAACATAGGAGACCGCTCACGAACTGACAAGCG
>JAESQQ010000677.1 GCA_016765095.1 Planctomycetota bacterium
CCCGCCCGGGTATCACCGGGCCGTGTTGCGAGCCGTACGAGAGGGACCGATTGCGATCCGTAGGGTGCGGGGTTTACCCCCGCCCGGGTATCACCGGGCCGTGTTGCGAGCCGTACGGGAGGGACCGATTGCGATCCGTAGGGTGCGGGGTTTACCCCCGCCCGTCGCCTGTCCCGAAGGGACAGACGGTCTAAGCCGACGATTGCTGGGGCTAGGTTGAGCCCGCCGGGGACCAACGACTCGGCCCGAGCCGAGTACCTGGCCAAGGCACGAAGCATCGAGCGCACGTTGGCTCTGATCCTCGTGCTCGCGGCCCTCGTCGCGTGCGCGTTCAAGTTCGTTCCCAGCGAGCCGACCCTCCACCCGCCCTCGCCGGACACCTTGGTCCGCGTCCGGGCCGAGTTCAATCAGGGTCAGCACCAGGGCTTGGCCGCGCTCGGGGTCTTGCTCGGCCTCGGTGCGCTGGGCTGCGCGTTCGTGGTCTGGCCGCGGGCGGTGGCGGGACTCCGCCAAGCCGTCAAGGAAGAGGCGAGCCCCGCCCCGAGCCCAAGCGAGGGCTCTCCTCCCAAGGAAGAGCCGGGCAGCGCGCGCCCTCTCTCGCTCGGACTGGGCGTGTTCCTGCTCGGCTGCGGCGTCGCAATGGTGATTCAAGTCGGGTTCATAAGCGCACTCGGGGCAGGCGGACTCACGCTCCAAGTCGGCTCGGAGGCGGCCCGAGAGGTCCCTCTCGCTGGCCTGGCGGTCGTGGTCAGCGGCAGCGAGCTGCGCCTAACTGCCCCCCTCGAGGGAGGCGACCCGCCGCCGGGCGGAGTCCTGGTGCGTGGGAAGTCCGTCCAGGCCAGCGCGTCTGTTCGCCACGCGCTCTGGCTGAGCGCAGACGTCCCCCAGGCCGCGCCTCCAACCAGCGCGTCGGCGACGCTCCTCCCGCCCGGTCGAACGGGCCAAGTCACGCCCGGTGACACACTCTGGGTCGGCGAACACGCGATCCGGATCGAGGGACCCGGGCTGCGCCCAATGCTCAAAGGCTCGGTCATAGGCGGCCTGCTGGGGGTCCTCGCGATCGCGTTCATGCTGGGCGTGATCGGCCGAACCGGCTGCGACGATCCCCTCCGTGGGCTCGCAGCAGCTGGCTTGACGCCCCGCGGAGCCCTGCGCGAGGTCGGACGCGGGCTCGCAGGCTACTTGGCCGTCGTTCCACTGATGTTCGCCGCGATCCAGCTGACCCAGCTCGCAGCCGACGCGCTCGGGGTGCCAGCCGGCCACCACCCCTTGGTCTCCGCGCTCCAGCGTGACCCAGGGCTAGCGCTCTGGATTGTCCTCTCGGCGGCGTTCGTAGCGCCCCTCCTGGAGGAGCTCCAGTTCCGAGGGCTGGCCCTGAGCGGATTCCGTCAGGCGCTCGGCCCCCTGGCCGCCCTCTGCGCCCAGGCCCTGATCTTCGCGGCGATCCACCCGGGCCTGAGCCACCTCCTGCCCATGTTCGTCTTCGGTTTCGCGCTCGGTGTCCTGCGCGTCACCAGCCCGACCGGATCCCTGATCGCCCCGATCACCGCCCACATGGCCCACAACGGACTCACCCTCGGGTTCGTACTCTGGGTGATTGCTTGAAGGAGCCCGCGTGACCTCTCCTGACTCCCCCCCCTCGGCCCTGGTCGCGGTGATCCAGGTCAACAGCGACGACGACCCCGAGCGGAACTTCGCGCGGGCAGAGGCCCTCGCTCGACGAGCCAAGGAGCGCGGGGCCTGCCTCGTGGTGTTCCCTGAGAACCTCCTCTACGAAGGCTCTGACAAAGGAGCCCGTCACGACCCAGCGTCGTGGGGCCCACGCTTTGGCGCCCTGGCGCGCGAGCTGGAGATCACGCTCATTCCAGGCAGCCAGCGCGAACCGGCGGGGGAGCGGGCCTACAACACGTGCCTGGTCTACGGGCCAGACGGAGCCGAGCTGGCCCGCTATCGCAAGGCCCACCTGTTCGACGTCGACGTCCCTGGGGGACATGCAGAGCGCGAGAGCAGCTACATTGCGCCCGGCGAGCCGGACCCGGTCGTGGTCGAGGTCCCGGGCGTCGGTCCAGTCGGGCTCTCGATCTGCTACGACCTCCGCTTCCCGACTTTCTTCCGCCGCCTCGTGGACGCAGGCGCCCGCACGATCGTCCTCCCCGCGAGCTTCGCGCTCGGGACCGGCAAGGACCACTGGCTGACCCTCCTCAAGGCGCGCGCGATCGAGAACCAGGTCTACCTCCTCGCTCCCGATCAGTTCGGCAAGAAGCCGCACGGGCGCTTCAAGTATGGGAAGAGCGCGATCATTGACCCCTGGGGGAGTGTGCTCGGGCTCGCGCCAGACGTCGACGAGGCGATCGTGATCAGCGAACTCGACTTCGCCTATCAGGATCAAGTCCGCCGCGCCCTCCCGTGCCTGACTCACCGCCGGATCTGAGCACGCCTCGAATCCACTCGCTGAGCGCCGCATTGACCGTGGCGGTGTCCGAGAAGTAGAGGAAGTGGTCCTCGCCTGGAACGAGGAGATACGTCGTCTCGACCCCGGCTTGCTTCAGCTCGGAGACGGCCCCCTCGACCAAGCTCGCGGGGATCCGCCGATCGAGGGCGCCGTGCACGACCAGGACCGGTCGCCCGCGCCAGAGGTCTTTGAAGAGCTCTGGCGCGATCGCGGGCGAGAGGAAGGCCAAGCCAGCCAGCCGCGAGGGGAACGCGGCCCCGGCCAGCGAGGTCGCTCGACCGCCCGCTGAGATCCCAACTAAGACCACGCGCTCGGAGTCGAGGCGCGGGTCCTGGGCGCAGAGCTCGAGCGCCTCTTCGATCCGCTCGACCCCCCCAGGCCGGTCCCAAAGCCCAGCCCCAAAGGAGACGGACACGATCGCGAGCTCCTCTTGGTCCGCGAGGGCCTTGAGCGCGCTCAGATAACCCTGAAAGCTCCCGAGCGACCCGTGGAGGAACAGGACCACCGGGCGCGGAGCCGCGCTGCTCGGCGCGTAGACGTAGAGGTGGTGCGGGAGCTCCGCCGCGACCACGTCGCGATACGTCGCAGACATGATCCCAGGCAGACCCGCTAGGTCTGGGTCTCGACCGGCCCGGTCGTAGACCTCGCCGAACACGCGACGGACGCGCACCGACTGCTCCCAGTCGACGAGGGGGTCGCCCAGGGAGAGGAAGAAAGTCCCGAGCTGAAACTGGTCCTCCTCGGGGACGAGCGCGGCCGGCGTCCAGGACGCGGGAGCGGGCCCGCTCAGGAGTCGGCTCTCGATCGCGCCCGGATCTGCACGCGGAACGACGGCCCACAGAGCGAGCCCCAACGCGACGATCACAGCGAGGGCCAGCTTGGCAGCCAGGCGGCGCCCGCCAGCGAACAGCACGAGCGAGACCGGGGCCAAGACGCAGAGCAGCGAGAACGCAGAGCCCTGCCACGTCCGAGCCCGCACGAGGAGGATCAGGCTCGGGAGCACGAGCGGAAGCGCGTAAAACCAGATCACGTCCAGGCGACCCGAGGCACGAATCGCTGCGATCCGAGTCCGCTTGTCCAACAACGACTCTTCAACGGACGCCGCCGAGCGGCGGCGTCGCACGGCCCAGAGCACGACCCCCAGGCCGACGGCGATCCAGGCCCCGACCAGGGTCTGGTCGCAAACGAGGAGCGCGACGGTGCCCAACAGAGCGACCCCGAGCGCTCCCCCCCGCGAGGGGGGGCTCGGGAGAGGCGCCAGCGCTGGCGGAACAGGGATTGGGCCCTCTTCTCCCGGAGGCGAAGGGGAGCCGTCGGGCACCTCAGCGTCGGACGGCTCGGGCGGGCGGAACTGAGCGAAGCTCTTAAGGAGCGCGCGCAGCCCGACGAGGATCAAGAATGCTCCTAGCCAGGGCGTCACACGCGCGAGAACCCGATCACGCCGAGGAGGCCCGCGAAGGCGACGGGGAGCCCGGCGGCCATAAGCGGCGGGAGGACCTCGCGAGCGCCGAGCTCTCGACAGATCGTGGCGCCGAAGAAGTAGCCGACGCCGAGGCCCAGGCAGCCGAGGCCACGAAGATAGAGGTTCCCCCCCACGCCAAGCACGATCGGGAGCCCGGCCAGGAGAAGTGCTAGGCCCGCGAGGGGCTGAGTGAAGCGCTCGTAGATCTGAATCTCGAGCGAGCGAAAGCCGGGGGTCCGCTCGAGCTGTTCGCGGAGCTGCTGGCTCGAGAGGTAGCTCGGGGACACGATCGAAGCCTCGACGTCCGAGCGGCGAATCGTGGTCTTGATCCAGCCCCCCTCGCTCGGCAGCGGGGTCACGAGCGCGGTCGAGGCGCTCGCCGGACGGGCGACGCCGTCTGGCCGGGCCCCGACGCGGAACCCGCCTACAAAGAGCCAAGCCCCGCGCTCCTCGTCGTAGGTCGCGCGCTCACCAAACACGCTCAGGACCTCCTCTCCCTCGGGGCTCAAGACCACGTAGCGAGGGAACACGAGGACCTCCTGACTCGGGAGGTAGTAGAGCGCAGACAGGCTCCCTCCGTGGCCGTCGGCGACGGGTCGGACCGCCTCGCGCAGTTGGCGGAACTCGCGAGCCTTGTGCAGCCCGCCCAGGCGGGGGAGGAGCAGCTCGCGGTCGGCCCAGGACACCACGGCCAGACACATGGCCATTGCGAGGAGCGGGAGCGCGATCCGCCGGGGTCCGTAGCCGGCCATGTAGAGCGAGATCAGCTCGCGCTTGCGAACCAAGGTGACCACCGTCCAGAGCCCGGCCAAGAGCACGAGGTGGGGGCTGAGCACGAAGTAGAGCTCCGGCAGCATGGTCCCGTATCGCTCCATGAGGGCTTGCCGGAGTCCCCCCGCGTGGTGCAGGAGCGAGTCGAGCTTGCTGAACAAGTCAATGATCAGATACAGGAACCCGCCCGAGCACACGAAGAGGAGGTAGGCGCCCAGAAAGCGTCTACAGAGCCAGCGGTCCATGGTGCCCATACGAGAACCCCTCTGAGAGCGTTCGACCCGCCCCCTGCGAGATCAGTATCCAAGGAGCGAGGACGCTCGACTCAACGTCGCAGGCCGGGTGTCAGGAAGTGTCAAGGACCTTGCGTCCCAGACCCTCGCGTCGACTAGGCTGGGGGCGTGGATCCCCTCGACGTGCTTGTAGTTGACGACGAGCCGGGCGTGTGCCGCGCGCTCGAGAAGATCCTGAGCAGCGCTGGCCACGAGGTTCGGATCGCCGAGAGCCTCAAGCAGGCACGAACCGAGCGCCTGAGGCGAGTGCCCGACGTGGTGTTCCTGGACCTCCGCCTCCCCGACGGCAATGGGCTTGAGCTCCTCGAGGAGCTCAAGCGAGACGTCCCTCACGTCGAAGTCGTGATCGTGACGGCACACGTCGACGTCAACCTCGCGCGACGCTCGCTCCTGTTGGGCGCGGTCGATCTGATCGAAAAGCCCTTCGTGAGCAGCGACGTGGTGGCCGTGGTGGAGGGCGTCGTCGGCCTCCCGCGCGCCCTCCGCGAGGCGGGGCGACGCGCGGCGGGTGCGCTGATCGGGAACAGCCCGACTTTCGTCAAGGCCTGCCACGACCTCGTCCTCCTCGCCGCGTCCGACAAGACGCCTGGGCTCTTGTTCGGAGAGCTAGGAACCGGTCGAGAGCTGAGTGCTCGCGCGCTCCACGACGCCAGCTCGCGCTCGGGCGGTCCCTTCGTCGCAGCCTCGTGCGTCACGCTGACAGCTCCCCAACTGCTGGGCTGTGAGCCCAGAGCCCTCCCTGCGGCACCGGACGGCCAAGCAGGGATCCTGGAGCGAGCCTCGTCGGGAACGCTCTTCCTGGGCGAAATCCACGAGCTCGACCTCGAGCTGCAGGGGCAGCTCTTGGCGGTCCTCCAAACCGGTGAGTTCCGCCGTCTGGGCGGGCTGACACCCCGAACCGCCGACGTCCGGATCGTGGCGGCGACCCACGTCGCGCCAAAACGGCTCGCCGAGCAGGCCGTCCTCCGCGAAGACCTCTACTACCAACTCGCCGTGATGCCGATTCGAATCCCTCCCCTCCGCGAGCGCGGGGAAGACGTCGTCTACTTGGCGCAGCACTTCTTGAAGGACCAGGCCTCCTCCATGGGCCGAAACGCGACCGGATTCAGCGCGCAGGCTCTCAGGCGCCTCCAGGCCTATCCCTGGCCCGGCAACGTCCGAGAGCTGCGAAACGTGATCGAGCGAGCCGTGATCCTGGCTCAGGGCCAGCGAGTCGAGGTGGCGGAGCTTCGGATCGGGGACGAATCGACGGGAGACCCAGCGGCTGGAGGAATTCGCCTCTCCCTGCCGGATTACCGCGTCGCGAGCGCCGAGCGAGCCCTGATTCGACTCGCCCTCGAAGAGACGGGGGGTCACAAGACGCTGGCCGCGGAGCTGCTCGGGATCAATCGGGCAACGCTCTACAACAAGCTCAAAGCCTACGGCCTGACTCCGCCCCGCCGAATCGCCCAATCCAAGGCGGAATAGGGCTCAGCAGCGACTCGCCTGCGTCTCAGGTTGCAGCAGACGAAAAACAACAGGGCCCAAGAGTTTGACGGGCTCTAATGACCGAATTAGCCTGACCGTAACTCCTGCAGGGGAAGCACGTGCGAGTCACGTTTCATGGTGTACGCGGGTCTTTTCCCGTCTCTCACCCCAAAATCAGCAAAGTCGGTGGAAACACCTCTTGCGTCTCGCTCTCGGTCGAGGGCGCCCCGACCCTCATTTTTGACGGCGGGACCGGACTGCGTCACTGCGGCCGTCAGCTCATGAACAAGGAGTTTGGGGACGGCGCAGGCGAGGCCTGCTTCCTGTTCAGCCACACCCACTGGGACCACATTCAGGGCTTCATGTACTTCGAGCCCTTCTATCGCGAGGGCAACAAGGTCCAGGTCATAGCCAGGGCGAGCCACGACAAGCGCCTCCAACAGGTGTTCGCAGGCCAAGTCGAGAGCGACTACTTCAGCTACGGATTGGGCGGCCTCAAGGCTGACCTCAGCTGGCGCGGCGTCCAAGAAGGCGAATCGTTCGAGGTCGGCCCCTACAAGATCTCGACGGTCAGGCTCAACCACCCCGGGATCGCCCTCGCCTATCGCGTCGACTACGGCGACAAGTCGTTCGTCTACATGACCGACACGGCCCCCTACGACGACCAGCTCCTGGGCGAGGGCTTTCACACCCGCCAACCCGACACGGACCCCAAGATCCTGGCTCAAATCGAGACCTACGGGGCAGAGGTCGAGCAGTTCGTCCAAGGCGCGGATCTCCTCCTCTACGACACCTTCTTCACGCTCGAGCAATACAAGGCCAATCCGCACTGGGGGCACAGCACTCCCGACGAGGGGATCCGCTTGGCTCGCCAAGGCGGCGTCCCGCGCTTCTACAACTATCACCACCACCCAGAGGCCTGGGACGAGGACCTCGAAGGGCGGACTCGCGAATACCAAACCCGCCTCGGCGGCAGCGACCTTGAGATCGGGCTCGCGCGCGAGGGGGAGTCGGTGGAGCTGTAGTGCGGGTCCGATTCTGGGGTGTACGAGGAGCTCTCGCAGCGACGGAGGCCTGCTTCCAGCGAGTCGGTGGCAACACCCCCTGCGTCGAGATCCGCGATCAAGACAACGAGCTCTTGATCCTCGACGCCGGAATCGGCCTCTACTGGCTCGGCCGCCAACTGCTGACGGGTCCTCACGGGCGCGGTCAGGGAAGCGTCACGCTCCTCTTCTCTCACAGCCACTGGGACCACATTCAGGGGTTCCCGTTCTTCGTGCCGGCCTTCATTCCGGGCAACAAAGTCCGCGTGTTTGGGGGCGGGGTCGATCGGCTCGAGGACACCCTCGAAGGCCAAATGGATCCGACCTACAGCCCGCTCGTCAGCCTCAGCAACCTCGGCGCAAACGTCGACATTGGAGCGCTCGAGGACAACCCTCTGTTGGAGGTCGGCCAGCTCCGGATCACGCACGCGACCTTCCCCAACGGGCCCCACCAAGTCGTCGGGTATCGGATCGAAGAGGCGGACAAAAGCGTGTGCTACATCTGCGAAGTCGATCACCCCAACGAGGCTCTTCGCCAACAAGTCGTCGACCTCGCCCGCGGCTGCGACCTCTTGATCCACGAGAGCTTTTACACCGACGCCGAGGTCGGGGCGGCCCCGGGCTTGGCCGGCAAGCTCGGCCCGCCCCCGTCGGGACACTCCACGTTCGGCCAGGCCACGAGCGTCGCGCTCGAGGCGGGCGTCAAGCGCTTGCTCTACTTCTATCACCACCCCGATCGCGACGACGACGCGATCGACGCGGCGATCAAGGAGCAGCGCGCCCGAGTCGCTGCTCTCGGGTCCGCGCTCGAAGTCGACACGGCCCGCGAAGGGACCGAGTTCGAGATCTAAACTGCTTCGTCTTCGAAAGCGGAATGAGCTAGATCGCGGGCGCCTTGATAGGGATCTAAGCGCGCGAGAGGCGCCGGGGAGGCTCCTGAGAGGCCAGGTAGCACGGTCTGGGGGGCGGGCGGGGGTAAACCCCGCCCCTACCCGAATGTGTTGCGAGCCGCCCAAGAGAGCGGCCCGATTGCGATCTGTAGGGTGCGGGGTTTACAGCTCCTGAGGTAGCGACGGTTAAGTGCGCCGGAGGCTCCAGAGAGGCCGAGCGGCAAGGTCTGGGGGCTGGGCGGGAGAGACAGACGGCC
>JAESQQ010000678.1 GCA_016765095.1 Planctomycetota bacterium
AAGAGCGGCCGCAGCAGCTCCTCCAAGAGCGGACGCAGCAGCTCCTCCAAGAGCGGCCGCAGCAGCTCCTCTTCGAGCAAGAAGGCGAAGAAAGCCAAGCCCGGAGCCGAGACCGAGCGCTTCAAGGCCGTCGATCTCCTTGAGGGGAACGAAGCCAAGCGCTACTCCGCCAAGAAGCAGGAGGAGTTCAAGCGCGGAGACGGCAAGCTGACCTACTTCGAGTCCGGCAAAGCCGTCAAAATGTTCAAGCTGAGCAAGGGCGAGGCGAAGATCGGCCGCGACTCCGCCTGCGGAGTCTGCCTCCCGCTGGCGAGCATTTCCCGCGAGCACAGCAAGATCGAATACAAGCTCGGGACCTTCATTGCGACCGATCTCAACAGCAAGAACGGCCTCGTCGTCAACGGCCGCAGCGTCCGCCGAATCGCGCTCCGCAACGGAGACGTGATCCAAATCGGCCAGGGCATTCTTCGCCTCGACTGCTAAGCGCGCCCGCGCGCTGCGGCCTAAACCGGAGGCCACGATTCTGAGAGGTCGCCCACGACGGTGGTCTCACGACTCCCGTTCGCCATGAAGGCGACCTCGCTCAGAATCGTGCTCCGCTTTACTAGGGAAGAGTTGGGTGTCTAAAGGGTCTTAGCTGCATAGCAGGGCTCACCCCCGAGTCCAGCGCGTTCTCTGAGGATCTCAGTAAACGGGAGCGCACGATCGGGAGCGGTCACTGCCGACCAGCTCTTCTGCCGGCAACAACCCTCCACGTGACCGCTCATGATCGTGAACTCCCGTTTAGCGCAGGGTCGCGATCGCGGTGTCTCCCGAGGTGATCGCACCCTTCCACGGGCCGAGGGTTCGCCCCTCGGGCGTCTTGACCCGGACCTCAACCTGGACCGCGGGGAGGTAGGGGAGAGTCAACGTGCCGTCGGGGCCCGTCTTGGCGAGGCCAAAGAGCTGAGCCCAAGGGCTGCCGGTCCCGCCGAGCGGGGCCTTGGAGCCCGCCAGGCTGACCTCGACCGTGCTCCCGGGAGGGCCCTGGATCTCCAACGAGCCACCCGGGGTGAGGTCCAGGCGCCGGGTCTGACTGGCGCCGTCTGAGACCTGGATCTGGCTGACCACGGCCATTTGGTGGCTCGTGGAGCCAACGAAGAGGGCGTAGGTGCCCGGGATCAAGTGGGTCAGGGTCGCCTTGCCGTGACGGTTGGTGACCGGCGTCGAGGCTGCGTTCCAGCCGCCGATCTGGTTGCTAAAGACCGCCAACTCGAGGTGGTAGAGCGTGATCTGGGCACCCGCTGCCGGCTTGCCGTCGGCACGCATGACCTCGAGGGTCAACCCGCCGCCAACGCCGAGCTTGAGCTCGAGGCCAGTCCGAGCCTCGTCTGCTCCGAGGGTGAACTCGATCCCGCGAGTCGCGCCCACGCCTGGGACGTGGGACAGGAGGCGATACCGACCTGGGCGAACGTCCTCGATCCGAAAGGTCCCGAGGTCGTCGGTCTGGCTCTGCGGTTTGAACGTATCCTCGAGTGAGACCTCGTCGAGGCGCTGGAGCGTGACGCCGGCTGCGACCGCTGGCTGGCCGTCCGGTCCGATCAAAGAGCCCGCCACCACGCCGGCCTTGATCTCAAGCCGGACCTCGACGGGGGTGTTGTTGCTGAGCGTGACGCTCGTCTTGGCGGCCCCGTTGGCAGAGACGACGTAGGTCCCAGCGCTCAGGCCCTCGGCGCTAAACCGACCCTCGTCGTCGGTCATTGTTCGCGCGAAGCCAGCCATGAGGTTCCCTTCGCGGTAGACCGCGACTTGGGTCCCGGCGAGGGGCTTGCCGGCCTTGATCACGACGCCCGTGACGCTCGCGCTCGCCTCCTCGAGGCGCAACTCGACGCTCGTGGTCTGAGAGGGCTCGAGGCGAACCTCACCGATCGGGCGAAGCCCGCTTCCGCCCTTCTTGCTCGTCATTTCAAGGCACTGGAGCATGTAGTTCCCAGCGGCGAGGCCCTTCTTCTCGAAGCGACCCTCCGGCGAAGTCGAGACCGTGTTCTCAAACGCGGCCGGTGAGCTGAGGCTCGCGTCCTTGGGAATGATCATGATCATTTTCGAGGCGAAGGGCGTCCCGTCGGCATGGAGCACGCGGCATTGGAGGACGGCGCCGGCGACGAGCGCGATTCGCACGTCGCGAGGCTCTTGATCGGAATCCACGACCAGCACGGCCTTGGCCGGCGCGAAGCCCTCCTTTCTGGCGCTGATCTCGTATTCGCCGGGAGCGAGGCCCTTGAGCACAAAGACTCCCTTCTCGTCGGTCTCCTGGCCTCCCGTCTGCGCCATGCGCCGCCCGAAGTAGTTGTTCGCCAGATCGACGCCGCTCGCGACCGAGAGGCTGACCCCCGCGACAGGGATCCCGCGATCGGTGACCACGACCTTGGCGCTCGCGCCCGAGGCGACCTTGACCTCGACTCCCTCGACGTCGGCCGACTTGATCACGACGGTCACGGGGTCGAGGGTCGTCATGTCGCCGCCGCTGACCGTGATCACGTGAGTCCCTGCCGAGAGACCAGCGAGGTCGAAAGTCCCGCCTTCACCGGTCGAGGCCGCAGCCACGGCGCTGTAGCGCTGCTTGGTGTTCTTCGCGCTCACCTGGAGGCCCTGTGCGGCGGGTTGCCCGTCGGGCCCAAGCACGCGCCCCCGGACGTGATAGGTGTCGTCGAGGAGGATCACGAGAGGCTCTCCGCCCGGCCGAACCGAACGTGCTTGGCGGTAGTTGTACTCGTAGCCCTCAGCGTAGGCCGAGACTTGATAGGAGGCGTCCTCGAGGCCGCGGAGCGTAAACGCGCCCTGGGCGTCGCTCGTGGCTTGGATCTGGCGTCGCGACTGACCGCCCATGCTGAAGGCGCTGACGTGGGCCTCGCCGATCGGCTTGCCAGAGCGAGAGCGGACGTGACCGCTGATCGCGAGTCCAACCTCGAGGCTAATCGTCAGTTCGCGACTTTCGCCTGAGCTGAGCAGGATCGTCTCGCTCGTGGTCCGAAAGCCCTGGGCGCTCCCGCTGACTTTGAGGCTGCCGGGAGGGACGCCCTCGAACACGCGAACCGAGGAATCGTCGGAGGCGACCGCGACGGTGTCGCCGGAGATCAGTTGGACCCACTTGCCGACATCGCTTGCGGAGGCCTCCTCGACGAGCGCTTCGTCTTCGCCCGAGGACGAAGCCTCGGCGAGGGCGGCGCTCTCCTCGCTGTCCTCAGCCACGGCCTTGTCGACCTGGGTCTCCGTCTTCACGGTCCCCTTCTGAGCCGCTCGAATCTTCGCCTGGGCTGTTTGAACGCTGTGATCGGGCGTCTCGAAGGTGAGGTCGTAGCTGAAGTTGAGGGAGCGCGAGACGACCTTGCCGAGGCTCTCAGGATCCTCGGGAGCGACCGTGACGTTGGGCTGTTCGACTTTGGCGCCGCCTGGAGCGACCAGCCTGACGGTGAGCGTCGCGCCTTGGACCAGCGTGACCTCGACGGGCGTCTTGATCTCCTTCGTGAAGGAGCTGCTGAACACGTTGACGTGAGTGGGGTGCTGGACGCTGAGCCAGTGCGGGTCCTTGGGTGTCTTGGCGCCGGCGAGGTGGAACCGTCCCTTGGCGTCGGTGGTCGTGGTCTCTTGGCTCTCGAGCATTTGGCTAAGGGCGCCTCCCACCTGCTTCTCCACTTGGGCGAGCCACATGGCCCGCATGCCCTCGGGGATCTGCTTGAGCATTTGCTCGCTGAAGCCTCGGAGGGTCACGGTCGCCTTGGCGAGTCCCTTGCCGTCGGGTCCCAGGACGCGCCCATTGAGTCCCTTGGTGTGGGTCAGAGCCACGGGGGGCGCCGCCACGGACGCCGTCACTCGCAAGACCAGCTA
>JAESQQ010000679.1 GCA_016765095.1 Planctomycetota bacterium
TCGCGAGCGAACTGCCGCCTCCGCCGACCTTGCACGCGAGTCGGTGAGGGGATGCCCGTAGGTTCGAGCGTCGGTGTCCAATAACATCCGCGTCAGGGCAGCCGCCGCCGTCTCGCGTACCCCCGCCCCGCCGTCCCCCCGACCCGGTCGGCGAGACATCCACCAACCGTATTACTCCGGGCGCAGCCCAACCAAAAAAGAGAGGGCGACTTTCGTCGCCCCCTCTTTGGTTTCTCTGTGCGCGTCCTTCTTTAGAACTCGGCGATGGGACGCTTCTTCGCGCCCTTCTGGCAGCCGTCGCAGCCAGCGGCCTTAGCCTTGGCCTTGGGGGCCGCCTTCTTGGTGGCGACGTTGACCTTCGCGCTCGCCTTGAGGGCGGTCGAGAGGGCGGTCGAGAGGGCGGTCAGGCTCTTGCTGCTGGTCTCGCAGCCCTTGGCCGCAGAGGCCTCGAGGCTAGCGAGCTTGGTCCCGGCGGTCTTGAGGCACTCCGTCTTGAAGTGCGTCTTGACGACCTTGAGCGAGGCTTGGCTGGTCTTGCAGCCCTTGGCCGCGCCCTGGGTCCACTTCGAGAGGCTCGCGCTGAGAGTCAGCTTCGGCTTGAGGGAGGCCTCGAGCGCAATGAGCCGCTTCTTGCTCTTGGCGCAGCCCTTGGCGGCGGCGGCCTCGAGGCCGGTGACCTTGGCGAGGAGCGCCTTGCCGCAACCGGTCTTGCAGTCGCTCTTGAGCGAGGCGAGCTTGGTCTGGCTGGTCTTGCAGCCCTTGGCCGCGCTGGTGTTCCACTTCGCGATTCGCGTGCTGAGAGGGGCCTGGGTCTGCTTGGCGACCTCGGTCGTCTTAATGGCCTTGGTGCCGCAGCCCGTCTTGCCATCGCAGCCGTCCTTGATGGCGACTTTCTTCGCAGCGGCCTTCTTGGCGCCGCAGCAGCCGTCGGCCTTGGCGGTCTTCTTGACAGCGGCCTTCTTGACAGCGGCCTTCTCGACAGCGGCCTTCTCGACAGGGGCCTTCTCGACAGCGGCCTTCTCGACAGGAGCCTTCTCGACAGGGGCCTTGGCCTTCTCAGCGCCGCAGCAACCGTCTTGGGCAAAGGCGAGGCCACCGCTCAGGGCGAGGGCGGCGAACAGGGTCATGATGGTCTTCACAGGAGTCTCCGATTGAGTTCGAGAGCGGTCACGGTGCTAATGAGATCTCGGCTCTGGCCGAGGTGGGGGGGGACGCTACCAGGTCTTTGGTGGCCGGTCTAACGAAAGAGTCCCTTTCTAGATTCCCCTCTTCGCCCGGAGGCCCCAGACACCAGTCAACAGTCAACGCCGGTCCTTGAGACTGAAAGTCAATACTGGCTGGACCGAACTTCTCCCTGACAGAGGCGGGTGGTATCACAGGGATGTGAACGCCCCAACCCTCCGTCCTTATCAGCGCGACGCGATCGCGGCCGTCGTCGCGGCCCGCAAGCGCGGTGTCCGCAGACAGGTGATCTCGCTCCCGACTGGATCCGGCAAGACGGTCATTTTCTCGAGACTGGCGAGCCTCGCGCGGCACCCGGTTTTGGTCCTGGCCCACCGCGCCGAGCTCCTTGAGCAGGCTCGGGCGAAGCTCGAGGCGGCTGGAGTCACGCCCGTCGAGATCGAGCAAGGCAGCCGACACGCCTCCCCCAGCGCGCGCGCGGTGGTCGCGTCGATCCGCTCTCTCGGCGACGCCCGCCTGGCGCGACTCCTCGGGCGGTGGCAACCCCGGCTGGTCATTTACGACGAGTGCCACCACGCGCCTGCAGAGGACAACCTCCGAGTCCTCGAGGGGCTCGGCGTGTTCGACGAGGACTGGCCCGGAACCCTGGTCGGGTTCACGGCCACGACTTCTCGCGGCGACGGAGTCGGGCTCGACCGGGTGTTCGACGAGGTCGTGTTCGAGCAACCGCTGCCTGACTTGATCAGCGACGGCTACCTCGTCGGTCTGCGGGGGTTCCGAATCGCGACCTCGAGCGATCTCCGTTCCCTGGCGAGCGGAGACGGGGCGAGTGGAGACCCCCGTCAGCGCGTGAGCGACTTCGAGCTAGAGGCCCTGGCCGAAGCCGTCGACGTCACCGAGCGCAACGCGCTCGTCGCGCGCTCGATCCAAGAGCTGGCCCGCGACCGGCGGACGATCGTGTTTTGCGTCAACGTGGCCCACGCCAAGAGCCTGGCCAAGGCGCTCCGCGAGACGGGGGTCCGGGCCGCCCCAGTCCACGGCCAGCTCGACGCCGAAGAGCGAAAGCACCGCTTGGCGGACTTCTCGTCGGGCAAACTGCAGGCGATCACCAACGTGGCGGTCTTGACCGAGGGCTTCGACGACCCCGGCGTGAGCTGTGTGGCGATGGCGCGCCCGATCCGCTCGAGCGGCCTCTACGCCCAGTGCGTCGGCCGTGGCACGCGGCTCGCCCCCGGCAAGAAGGACTGCCTCGTGCTCGACTTCGTCGACCTCGGCGGGCTCTCGCTGATAACGCTCCCGACTTTGTATGGGATCCCCCACCAACTCGACCTCGAGGGCCGGCCGATCAGCGAAGTCGCCGCAGTCTGGCGCCAACTCGAAGTCGACTTCCCAGACTTTGAGCTCGGCCCCGACGCGATCACCCTCGAGGAGATCCAACAACGGGCTGCGGCCTTCGACCCGGTCTCGCTCCGGGTCGACCCCGAGGTCCGTGCGATCTCGCCTCACGCCTGGGCTTCGCTCGGAAGCTCGGGCCTCGCGCTCCACATTTGGCGCGGGTCCCGACCCCGAACCTATTGCGTACTGGCCACTCCTGGCCGCGGACGACGCTGGCGTGTGACCCTCGAGGGAAAAGAGAAGGCGCGCTTCTCGACCCCCGAGGAGGCCGTCGAGGCCGTCGACTACGAGGTCGAACGGCTCGGGCCCAAGGTCGCTCAGAGCGCCCTCCACGAAGCCAATTGGCGCCAGAGCTCCCCGCCACGGGCGCTCCTGGAAGACCTCGCGGAGCGCGCCCCGGGGCGACCCCCCCAGCCCACCTGGGGCGGGGCGCTCGTTCTCTCTGCCCTCCTAGACGCCCGAGAGGCTCGGCGTGAGCGCTCGCGGTCGTGAACTTCCGCTTCCTAACTGAATGGACTAGTAAAGCGGAGCGCGATTCTGAGCGAGGTCGCCTTCCTGGCGAGGGGGAGTCGTGAGACCGCCCCTTCGGCGACCTCTCAGAATCGTGGCCTCCGGTTTAGCGATCGCGCCTCCTTGGAGCGGGATCCAGAGGCAGGATTCCGTTATCCTCCGCACGCGTGGAAACCTCCCTCCCCAGCACCTCCTTGCTCGGGCGCGGCCTCTCGCGATATCTCCGATACCTCGGAGCGTCGCCTCCGGAGGCGGCCTCGCTAGCCGACCGATTCATTGCGGATCGGGACCCGAGCCAACCTCTCTCCAATGCGCCCGAAGACCCACTTCGCCGCAAGGTTCGCACGGGGATCTTGTCCAGCCTGCAGGAGAAGGGCCGCCCGCCCCCCTTCAAGAGCCTCGAACAGGCGGAGCAAGACTGGCTGCTCTTCGCCGGTCCCGACGGCGGCGAAGGGCGTCTGGTGCAGCTCCGCGAGGCGCTCGGCAACTTGGAGGTCGCGGCGGCCCGCACGATCGAGTTCCGCTATCGCCGTCGTTGCTCCCGAGCTCAGATCACGCGTCGACTGGGCCTCGCGGACGGCGAGATCAATCCCCTCCTCCGCGGCGCGGAGGCCACCCTCCGCGCGATCCTGTTCCCCGGCGCTGTTGACGAGGAGCGCTCGGGCCGAGAGCGCATTTTGGACCTCGCCCTCCGCGAGGTCCTCTACGAGAACCCTGAGCCTTTCCCCGAGGTTCGCAGCGCCGAGAAGCCGACCAAGAGACCGACGGTGGGGAGGCTGGCGCCGCCCAACGACGCCTCCCCCCTCAAGACGACCTCGGATCCCTTCGCAAACGACCCCTTCGAGGATCCGCTCGCGGTCTCGAGCGCCGACGCAGACCTAGGTGGCGTGGCTGGCCCCGACCCTTTCGCCAAGAGCAAAGGCCCGCGCAGGTTTCCCCAGATCGCCCACTACCGGATCGACGGTGTGATCGCCAAGGGCAACATGGGCGTCGTCTACCGCGGAACCGACGACAACCTCGGTCGTTCGGTCGCGATCAAGATGATGCTCGCCGATCGAGAGACCGATCCGGGCCTCCGACTGCGCTTTCAAAACGAAGGGACGGCCCTCGCGCGCCTCAACCACCCCAACATCGTGCGCGTGCACGACTGCGGCGAACACGAGGGGTCGCCCTACATTGTGATGGCCTTGATCGAGGGCGAGTCCCTCCAGGATTGGCTCGACCGCGAAGGTAAGCTCAGCAACCGCGACACGGCCAAGCTCGGCCGGGCCCTGGCCGACGCGTTGATTCACGTGCACCGCAACGACGTCCTCCACCGCGACATAAAGCCCCTCAACGTGCTGATCGATAAGGACCAACGTCCTCTTCTGACGGACTTCGGGCTCGCCAAGGACATGGGCAAGAACCCCCACATCACCTCGATCGGGATCGGGACCCCGGGCTATTGGCCCCCCGAACAGGCCTTCCGAAACGTCGGTCCGCTCGGACCGCACTCGGACATTTACGGGCTCGGCGCGACGCTCTACGCCCTCCTGACCGGCCAGCCTCCGTACGGGATTGGTTCGACGGGCCAGATCCTGACCCGGATGAAGAACCCGCTTCCGACCCCGAGCGAGCTCCGGGAGGGGATCGACCCTATCGACCCCGGCCTGGAAGCAATCGTGCTCCGCTCGCTTCAGCGCAACCCCACGGACCGCTACAAGACCGCCGGCGAGCTTCGCGCGGCCCTGGATCTCTACCTTCGCAACCCCACTGGAGTCCCGCTCGGCGCTCCCCAGCCCCGCAACGGAGACCCTAAAGAGGCCTCCCCTTGGGTCCTGGCGGGGATCTTGGCTGTGGTGGGGACCGTGTTGGTCGCGGCTCTCCTCTGGTGGGGACTCCGTTAGCGGGTCAGCGCCCTACCCTTGGGTTAGGGCCAGTTGAGAGGTCCCAGTTGCGGGTGCGGCGCTCCTCCTTACAATCCGGCCCCCGGAGGTCCTTCCAATGAAGAGTCCCCTCGCCTCACGTCACCTTGCCCGCCTGCACGAGATGGTCGGCTCGGCCTCTATCTGCCGCGTCGTCTGCGAGCGCACGCTCCTCCAGAGCGAGGTCCTCACGCGCGCTGCGAGCGCGGACCGCGCCGCCGACGAGGAGGTTGTGTCTCTGGCTCGGGACCGCGGTTGGTTGCTTGAGGATCGAAAACCCTACGAGTGGCAATTGATGGCCGCGCACAGCGACCCTCGCCCACGGATTCTCCGAATCCTCCAGCGCGACTTGTTCGAGCTCGACTTAATGGCGCGCGAGACCGACGACGACGACGTCAGCGCGTTGGCGGCTCAGCTCCGCAACGATCGCCGCTCCCTCGTGCGAGACATGATGCACGAGCTCCCCCGGCTCTCGCTGCCCGGGGCCAAGTAAGTCCCCACAGCGACTCAAAGTCCCTCTCACGCCGTCAAAACAGCCTATCTATTGACGGCCAGCGGGCGATCTGAGACTCTCCCGCTTCTCCAGCCGAGGCTGCCTTGCCCCTTTCTCTAGCGACGATCGCCTTCGGGCCCTGGCATTGGGCGGCATTTATCGCCTTCATGCTGATTGCTTCGGCTGTCGATCTCGGCCTCGGGCGGCGCGGCAAGGCGATGTCGACCAAGTCGGCCCTGATGTGGTGCGGGGTCTGGGTCACCCTGGCTATGTGCTTCAACGGCTGGCTCGCGTACCACGACATGAAGAAGGGTGAGGAGTTCTTCCAGGGCTACCTCATTGAATACAGCCTGAGCGTCGACAACTTGTTCGTGTTCGTGCTCGTGTTCGGCTACTTCAAGACGCCGCCTCACCTTCAGCACCGGGCTCTGGTGTGGGGGATCATTGGGGCCATGATTTTGCGGGCGACGATGATCCTTGTCGGCGCCGCGCTGATTCAGAAGTGGCAGTGGGTCCTGGTCCTGTTTGGGGTCTTTCTCGTTTACAGCGGGATCAAGATGCTCTTCCACGACGACGACGAGGACCCCAGCAAGAGCAAACTGATTCAGTTCCTCCAGCGCAAGCTGCCGCTCTCCGACGATTACCACGACGACAAGTTTCTGGTTCGGCTGCCGGTCGTCAATGGCGCAGCGGTCGTCAATGGCGCAGCGAAGGGCGCAACCGAGGGAGGGCTTGAGAAGACGCGCCTCGTGTTCACCCGGCTGTTCCTCGTCGTGTTGGTGATCGAGGCCTCGGACGTGATCTTCGCGGTCGACTCGGTCCCCGCGATCTTCGGCGTGACCAAAGATCCGTTCGTGGTCTTCACCTCCAACATGTTCGCGATCCTCGGGCTGCGCTCCTTGTTCTTCGCGCTTTCGGGCGCGATCCAACACCTTCGCTACCTCAACTACGGCCTCTCGATCGTCCTGAGCTTCATTGGCTGCAAGATGATCGCCGCCGAGGGGCCGACTTTTATCATCGCGATCTATGGCTGGATCGGGAGGGATCTCCCGAGCTGGGTCCCCGCAAAGGACGCCTTTCACATGGAGACCTGGCACTCGTTGATCGTGATCTGCGTGCTGCTGGCAGCCACGGTCGCGATCTCGCTCATCTTTGCGCACAAGGGTGAAGACGAGTCGGGCGAGTCTGCGATCGCGACCTCGAGCAGCAGCGACTCCCTCCCCCTCCCCTCGAGCCAGCCAGAACCGCTGACTAGCCCAAGCAGCGCGCCGGTCTCCTCCGACGCGCCCCCTCCCGCCAACGAGGGTGAAGACGTCGAGTCGGAGTCGCAGGCATGAAAATCCACCGCGTCCTCGTCACCACCGATTTCTCGTCCCTAGCCGACCAGGCGATCGCGCCCGCGTCTGAGCTCGTGTTGGGGGCCACAGGCGGCTGCCTGATCCTGGCTCACGTGATCGGAGGCCAACGCCTCGCGAAGCCGGACCCAGACGCGCCTCACTTCCAGGCCGCCTCCAACCTCTACGAAGTCGACCTTGAGCAAGAACGCGACGCGCTCCTCAAGATCGAGGAGCGCCTCAAGGCATACGAGGGCTTGACCTGGCGAGCCGTGGTCGGCCGGGGCGAGCCGATCGAGTCGATCATCGACATTGCAGCGCGTGAGAAGGCTGACTTGATCGTGATCTCCTCCCAAGGGCGAACGGGGCTGAGCCGCCTGATTCTGGGCTCGGTCGCCGAGGAATTGGCCCGCGTCTCCCCGCTCCCGGTTCTGATCTGGAAGCAACCGCAGGACTAAACCGGAGGCCACGATTCTGAGAGGTCGCCCACGGGAGTAGTCTCACGGCTCCCCTCCGCTAGGACGGCGACCTCGCTCAGAATCGTGCTCCGCTTTACTAGGGGAAGAGTTTGCGTGCCGAGAATGGGTCTTAGCTGCGTAGCAGGGCTCCCCCCCGAGTCCAGCACGCCCTGCGGTGCCGCTTCCGTCCTCCGGAGCCACCTCGCTTCTTCGAGGCCATTGCCGCTGAGCTCGTCCCTTGGGCGCTGGGTATGGAACCGCCCGAATTGGAGTGAAGGCGGATGATGTCTTCGGGGACGTAACTCCCTACAAACGACGGAAGGCATGATTTCGTCTTCGCCCGGTCTGTATCCGGCTAGAAGACAAACTCCTCCTTGGCAATGAACGCCATCGATTTGGTGTGGTCCACGAATTTCGACTCGTCTTCCTGCAGGAGCCCGCTGACCCTTTGGCCTTCCGGGGAGCTCATGGCCGCGACGAGCTCTTCTTCGGACTCGAACCAGACCACGGCGACCCCGTCATACGCTTCCAACATGCCGCGCGAGTCGCGGAGCACAGCGTTCAGAGGAGTTTCGAGTGTGTGGTCCTGCACATATTTCTTTGCCCGGAAAGTCTCCGCGAAGCTCTTAAAGAGCGGGGCGTGCTCGTTGAGCCAATAGTCCTGGAACTGCTCTCGGGTCATATCGGGATGGCGGCGCATACACATGACGAACTTGATCACTACAACTGCTCCAATTGCCTTGAGGGTGCAGGCACTCTATTGGGCACCGGCTGTCAAATCCACATGACCCGCACAGACGGCGTAGGCTCGGCGGGGTAGGCAGGTGGCAGGTGAGAGCGTTGAGGACCTTCGGGTCGCAGCCAGCGGAAGCAATCCAAAGGCCATGGTCTCGCTGGCTGAGTTCCTCGTCCTCGGTCGGCACTAGATCGCCTGCCCTGCGGGCTTGACCCCCTCGGGACCCTGCCGAGGCGCAGGCCCTCCCCCAAACGGGTATGCTCCCCGCCCCTCAGACCAGGAGGACCCCGTGAAGCGGTTCATCACTCTGACTTGCATGGCCATTGTGCTCAGCGCCGGCGTAGCCCACGCCGCCGAGACCGAGCTCGAAAAGGACCGCAAGCGTTTCGGCGACTGGAAGAAGACGCTTAAGGACTGGAGGAACCAGGACGGGTTCCTCAATCTGTGGCGACCGACCAAGGCCAGCACCGAGAAGGGCCAGCGGATCCTGGCCTCGATCGACAAGGCGCAGCTCGGCAAGCCCTTCTTCCTCGCGACCTCGATTTCGGGCGGCTCGGACTACGCGGGCTGGCAATGGGAAGACAAGCTCGTTCGCCTCGAGCGCTTCGACAAGCAGCTCCTCCTGATCGAGCTCAACACCCAGCAGCGCGCCGAGAAGGGCAAGCCGATCGCCGAGGTCGTGAGCCGAACCTACGAGGACCGCTTGATCTCGAGCTTCCCGATCACCGCGATCGGCAAGAAGGGCGAGCTCCTGTTCGACCTCGGTCAGCTCCTGGCGGGGAACTACAGCACTTTCTTTGGGGGCTTCTTCTCGCTTCGTAGCTCGCTTGCGCAGTTCGTGAAGGTCAAGGCCTTCCCCAAGAACGTCGAAGTCGGGATTCGGATGCCGCTCTACGGAGACGGCACCTTCATGACCCTCCACTACTCGATCTCCGAGCTGCCCGCGCTCAAGGACTACACCGCACGGGACGCAGACGACCGAGTCGGCTACTTCCTGACTGCGGTCCGTGACTACTCCAAGGGCAAACCCCAAGACGGACGCATGGTCCGCATGATCAATCGCTGGAAGCTCGAGAAGGCCGACGCCTCGCTCAAGCTCAGCCCTCCTAAAGAGCCGATCGTGTTCTATATCGAGCGGACGGTCCCGATCGCGTATCGCCAAGCGGTCGCGGCGGGCATTCTCGAGTGGAACAAGGCCTTCGAGCAGATCGGGATCCGGGGCGCGATCGTGGTCCGCCAGCAGACCGACACCCAGTTCAGCGACATAGACCCCGAAGACGTTCGCTACAACTTCTTCCGCTGGATCACCTCGGAGTCGGCTTTCGCCATGGGCCCGAGCCGAGTCGATCCACGCAACGGCCGGATCCTCGACGCTGACATCATTTTCGACGACTCGATGCTCCGCGGCTACATGACCGACTACGACGTGCTCCTCCGCGACGCACCCAAGAAGCAGCTGACCCGCGCCTCTGCCCAGCTCCTCGAGGACCACCCCCGGCTCCACCCTCTGGCCCACAAGCGGACCCGCAAGCCAGACCCGCGCCTCCAGAGCCTCAAGCAGGCCCTGCGCGAAGTCCTTCGTCCCAACGACAAGGCCACCCGGACGATCAAGACCGCAGACCAGCTCAACGAGTTCGTCCGCCAGCGCGGTCGACTCTGCCAAGTCGGGAGCTACATGCCTCAGCAAGTCGGCCTCCTCCGCTTGGCCCTCTCGAACGCCGCGACGGGCAAAGGTGGATTCAGCCCCTATATCGACCAGATCGTCAAAGAGACCGTGATGCACGAGGTCGGTCACACCCTCGGGCTGCGCCACAACTTTCAGGCCAGCTCCTGGCTGACCTTTGAGCAGATCAACGCCAAGGATCGCCCCGGCGCGATCTCGGCTTCGGTCATGGACTACCACCCGGTCAACCTGGCCGGCCCCGACCTGGCTCAGGGCAACTTCCTCGCGACGACGATTGGCCCCTACGACATGATCGCGATCGAGTATGGCTACTCGCTCTCCAAGGAGGGGAGCAAGGAGCTCAAGGCGATCCCGCGGAAGATCGCAGCTCAAGGCCTGCCCTACGCGACGGACGAAGACGTCGGTTCGCCCGACGCCTCGATCGCGCGCTGGGACCTCGGCAAGAACCCGATCGCGTTCGCCAACGCGCGGACCAAGCTGGTCCAAAAGCTCTGGAAGGACCTCGAGAAGCGAGTCGTCAGCGACGACCAGGGCTACAGTCGGCTCCGCCGAGCGCTCAACATTCTCCTGTTCGAGGTCCAGACCTCGGCCCTCTCGGTCTCACGCCAGATCGGCGGCCTCGAGTTCCACCGCGACCACAAGGGCGACCCCAACGCGCGTCCCCCGATCTCGGTCACCCCCGCAGCGGATCAGCGCGCGGCCCTCAAGTGGCTCGCCGAGCACATCCTCGAGGGCAAGGCGCTCCGCGTGCCGCCCGAGCTGGAAGAGAAGCTGGCTGCTGGCCGTTGGGTTCACTGGGGCACCCGGGACGGCAGCGCGACCCTCGACTACTCCGTCATGGATCGCGTGGTCGGGATCCAGAGTTGGATCCTGTTCGCATTGACCGCCGACGACGTCTTGGCTCGGGTCTGGGAGAACGAAGCCCGTCAGGCTCGCGTTCGCGGCGCCAAGCCTCTAACCGTGGTCGAGCTGTTCGACACAATCGAGCGCGCGGTGTTCAAGGACTTCGAGAAGCCGATCGGCGCCGCTTCCGCGGTCAACCCCTACGTGGCTCGCCAGCGTCAGGCGCTTCAGGACGCCTACGTGCGACGCCTGATCGCGCTCTCGCTCGGAAACGGAACCGCGCCCGCGGTCGCCAACAAAATGGCCACCCAGCGCCTGCTTCAACTCGAGGGCAACTTCGCCGCCGTCCTGGCAGGAGCAAAGGGCAAGCTCGACCCCTATACGAGGGCTCACCTCGAGGTCCTCCGGGCGCGCGCCAAGAAAGTCCGCAACCCCGAGTATGTGCACCTGGCCTCGGGCGGAGACGCTCTCTGCTCGCTCAGCCGCCCCGACACCCAAGACCACTCAGCCTGGCTCCTGCTTGGGCTCGTGGTGGTGGTCCTCGGCACGATCCGCGTTCTGCCGCGGGGGTGATTGACCAAGGGTCGGTCTTGATTGACCTCGAGAGGGCTCACGAGCCCACTCGGGGTCTCTCTATGTCTGCTGCGAAGGGTCGCGGGGTTCTCTCCGAGCGGGCGATTGCGCCCTCGCGGGTCGTTTCGAAACGTCGCGGCCGGCCCGAAATCCATTTCCCAGCCACGGCGGGAGAGCTCCTCGAGTTCCAACGAAACTTTTTGGGAAGGCGTCTCGAAATCGTTGCCTTCCAAGAGCTTGACCCCTCGCGATGGGTTGTGCTAAAAAGCCCGCCAACATAGGAGGGCCTCGTGTTTCGCCGTGACTACGCGGTGACATGACCTCCCTATGGTCCCGGCTCGCGCGTCGCCGGGCAAACTGCCCGAATCCGAATTCAGGGCTGTTTCTGGAGGTCCTAATGTCGTTCGTCAAGCACCGTTGCCTAAGGTGGCTGGTCGCGTCTGCATTCCTAGCCGTTGTCGCTGGTTGTGCGTCGCCCAAGTCCGACGAGCAGCCCGCAGGGCAGCCCACGGAGAAGCCTGCTGGTGACTCTCCAGCGGATTCTCCCGCGGGCGACCCCCCGGCTGGTGAATCTCCAGCGGGCGATCAGACCCCCAAGGGTCCCCCTGAGGACGGCCCCGGCGGCGGGAGCGACCCGCGCCTCGACGAGCTCTCCAAGGAGCTGAGTCTGCGTGACCAAGAGCGCGACGCTCTGGCACGTCACTATTTCGAGACCGGCAAGCGCTTCTACGACACCTTCGACTACCCGAAGGCCGCCGAGAACTTCCGTCGGGCCTACGAGGCCCAGCCGAACAACGCGGAAATCCTCCACTACAAAATGATGGCCGAGCTCCTCGCAGGCGAGCGCCAGGCTGAGTTCAAGGCGGTCAGCGAAGTCCTTCAGCAGGAGCGCGAAGTCGCGATCCAGCAAGAGGCCGCAGACCTCAAGCGGCTCTACAAGGACGGCGAGACCCTCCTCGAGTCCCAGGAGTATCAGCGCGCGATTGTTCGCTTCGAGCAAGTCCTCGAGAAGATCCGCTGGTTCCCCTACCAGATCGACACCGAGGGATTTGAGGAGAGCGCGCGCAAGTACATTGTCAAGTCGCGACGTCTCCAGCGTGAGCGCAGCCTAGCGCAGCAAGAAGAGCAAGAGCGTCGCGCCCTCAGGTCGGCGCGGATCGAGCACGAGCGCTACTCAGCCGAGAAGAAGGAGAAGATCCAGATTCTCCTCCGTCGCGCCCTCGACCAGATCCTCCTCCACCAATACCGCGCGGCCGAGACCACGATTCGTGAGGTCGTCCAGATCGACCCCCAGAACGAAGAAGCGGTCAAGCTCCACCAGCTCGCCGTGACGGGGCGTCACGCCACCGCCGAGCGGGGCACGTACGAGCGCCTGAAGCGCAACACGATCCTCAACGAAATCGTCATGAACGAGAAGGCGATCCCGAACCTGCCTCTCGACGGCGTCCAGTTCCCGAGCCGTGAGTTCTGGGTTGAGCGCGTCCAGGCTCGCACCGGCAGCATCGTGGACGAAGAGGCCAAGGAGCCTCAATGGGTTCGCGACTACCGCAAGGTCCTCGACTCGCGCCCCGTCACGCTCAACTTCCCGGACACGCCGCTCAACGAGGTGATCTCCTTCCTCCAGGACATTACCGGGCTCAACATTACGCTCGCGGTCGAGGACGAGGAGGCTTCGGTCTCGCTGCGCCTCAAGGACGTGCTCCTCAAGGACGCCCTCAAGCTGATCCTCGAGCAGACCGATCCCCCCCTCGCCATGACCTTCAAGAACGAGACCCTGCTGATCACCAGCTCGGACTCGGAAGAGGCTCGCGGGGACTTCGTGCTCGATATCCTCGACGTCCAGGACCTCCTGAGCGCGATCCCCGACTTCCCCGGTGACCGGATCCGCGTCAGGGGCAACGCCGGCGGTGGCGGTGGCGGCGGCGGCGGCGGCGGCGGCGGTGGCGGAGCCGGTGGAA
>JAESQQ010000680.1 GCA_016765095.1 Planctomycetota bacterium
AAACCCCGCCCCTACAAAACCACGAACAAACACGCGCGTTTCGAAGGCAAAGCAGTTTAGCACTCGGCGCCTCTGCCGACTTCAGCGGAGCCACCACAGGTCTCCGCCCCCAGATCAGCGAGAGAAGACCGGGTCCTCCTCCACTGTGGTGAAGATCTCTTGCATGATTCGCTCGGCCGTCGGGCGCTCCTCCACCTTCGCCCGGTCTAAGACCCGCCGGCGGAGGTCCGCGCGGACCTCTGCGGGGGTCTGCCGCCCGGCCTCAAGGAGGCTCTTGTAGCTCTGGAGCGCCATGTCCCGGTTCGCATTCACGGCCTCCGCGAGAGCCGGGCTCGTCGCGGAGGCTCCGAATATTTCGCGAAGCCGTCGAGTCTCGAGGAGGAAGCGGCACGGCTCGAGTCTGCGCTGCCGAGGGCGGTCTGCCCCCGTCGCAGAGGATCTCCGGAGCAGCACGGGGCGTCGTCGACAACGCCCCAAGCCGGCCCGCCCTCGAACCTAAACGGGAACTCTGGGCGCGGTCTCTACGTGTTAAGAGGCGGAGACCTCGATATGGCACGTGTTCCAGTACCGGCGGCCCTGGCCGCCTCCGCCCTGTGCTTCGTTCTTGGTGCCTCGGTCGGCGTCGGCGGAGTCGGCGAGCGGAGTTGGGAGAGCGCGACCCCCAACAGCAGCGGCGGCTCGCGCCCAGAGCTCGCGTCGAACCGGAGCTCGTCACGCGTCTCCTCAACAAGCCCGAGCCAGGCGATCACCCCCCCTCCGCACTCCGCCCAGTCTCTCGCTGACGCACCGCTGCGTGAGACCACGAGTTCCCGCTACCCGAGCAAGGGCAAGAGCAAGGGCGAGGGCGAGGACGAGGGCAAGGGTGCCACCCCGATCCTGATCGAGGTGGCGCTCGACTTGGACAGCTACTTCGGTCGCACGGTGATCAGAGACCTGGTCCATTACTGGGTCGAACGAGACGAACTCGGCCGTGCCAGCGCGCTGCTCGAACGCATGATCGCCCACGCTCCCGCCGAGCTGCGTCCCTACGGGTGGCTCCTCAAGCTGAACCCCCGTGCTGCGGAGATCCACGTCCTTCGAGCTATCGACCTCGGGAAGATTCAGCTTCTCGAGATCGTCACCTCCATCTATTCAGACAACTTCCTGGAGGAACACGTCGGCCAATCTCTCCGTCAGGAACTGCTTCGCCGTGTTCTCTCCCTGTCCGATCTCTCCGAGGGCCTCCGGCTGAAGTTCCTCCTCCTCCTCGACTCAAGCGCGGCGCTCAGCCGCTACCTCGAGAGCCGCCCGAGCCTGGCGGAGTTCCCAGACGTCCAGGCCGCCCTGGCGAAAGAGGCGATCGAGGTCGGCCAGAGGGAGCTGGGCTTGCGGCTCGCGTTCGAGGCCAGTCGTCCTCATGATGACTCCCCCCTCCTGATAGCGCAGGACAGCGCAGAGCTGGCCAAGCTAGAGGCGCTTCACGCTACCCGTCGGAACCACCTACCGGTGACGATCTCCCTGATCCAGAGCTACTTGAGACTCGATCAGGCCGACCGAGTCTTATCGCTCCTCGGGCGCGATAGAGACCTCCTCTCGCCTAACGAACTCATGAGCGCCGCGAGGTCCCTGGCGGACGCGGAATACATCTTCAGAGAGGAGAAGGGTCCTCAGACCGCCGAGAGGCTGGAGTTGGCCTGGGCCCTGGCCGAGCTATCGCTACGCCAAGCACCCTTCGGTTCCCTCTACGAGGAGGGGGCATACATCCACTCGGAGAAATTCCTGGCGCTCTTCGCTGAGCTGAGCCGAGTGGATTCTCGGCTGGTCGGCGCCTGGCGCTCCGGCGTCAGCCTCGCGCTCGAATACGTGGCGCAAGAGGCACCCCTTCGCCTGCCCGCCCTTCTGGCGAAACACGGGGGCGGTCTGAAGGCGGACGATCTCGATACAGTGCTCCGGCCGTTGACCGGCACCAAGCCCGCCTCGTCAGTCCTTCTGGCTGCCCACACGGTCGCTCGGGGGATCGACCCCGAGCTTCGCCCCTTGAGCGACTTCGTGGAGTAGGTCCTGGCCTGTGCCAAAGCGGCCGAGCGAGCGACCTCTCGCCTGTCCCCCCGCCTCGCCGCCCGCCGAACCAAAGGGGAAGGCCCTGCTTCGACTCTCGTCGCTGCAGGGCCTCCTCGAATCGGGGCGAAAGGATTTGAACCTTCGATCTCCTGACCCCCAGTCAGGCGCCCTACCAGACTAGGCCACGCCCCGGATCCGAGCGGGAAATATACCCCAACTTCAGGGACACGCCAGGGACGCGCAGAGGCGGGCTATGGAGCCTCTGCGGCCCCACTTTCGAGGCCTGAGGCGGCGAGTCCTGAGCTGAGCTGTCCTATCCGAGGCAGTTCCCGGGGCAGGACAGGTGCGGTAGGCTCGCGGTGCCGAATCGACGCTCCCCCTCTTGCGATCCGCCAAGAGACGGCGAAAGCCCGATTCGAAGCGCGGATCAAGAGAGGACCCCCATGGTCGAGTTCACCCTCAACGGGCAGCAAGTCTCAGTCGAAGGGCAGAAGGGCGAGTCGCTCCTGCACGCACTGAGAAACTCCTGCGGGATCATTTCGACCAAGAACGGCTGTGAGCCGCAAGGCCAGTGCGGCTGCTGCATAGCGCTCGTCAACGGGAAGCCAAAGGTGACTTGCGCGCTCCCACTCGCCAAGGCCGCGGGTCGCGAGATCCTGACGCTGGAGGGCTTCGACCCCGTCGAGCGAGACCTGTATTCGCGCGCCTTTGAGAGCGCGGCTGGCCTCCAGTGCGGGTTCTGCATTCCGGGAATCGTGGTCCGGGCCAAGGCCCTGATCGACGCCAACCCGACGCCAACCCGCGAAGAGATCGCGAAGGCGATCGACGTCAACCTATGCCGCTGCACGGGCTACGTGAAGGTGATCGACGCGGTCGAGCTCATGGCCAAGGCTCGCCAAGGGGAGCCGATTCCGCCGCCGGGCGTCGACGGTCGCGTCGGCAAGCGCCTCAAGCGCTACACCGCGAGCGAAATGACCCTCGGCGATCGCCCTTACGTCGACGACTTGTTCCCGGCCGGGCTGCTCCACGGAGCCGTCGTGCTCTCGCCCCACCCCCGCGCTCGCGTGATCTCAATCGACACGAGCAAAGCCGAGGCGCTCCCCGGCGTGGAGGCCGTCGTGACGGCCAAGGACGTCCCGGGCGAGCGGTGGTACGGCTTGATCTACCGGGATTGGCCGGGCCTGGTCGCGATCGGAGAAGAAGTCCGCTGCGTCGGTGACTTCCTGGCCGCGGTCGCCGCTACAGACGACTTGACCGCCCGCAGGGCAGCCGCGCTCGTCGAAGTCGAATACGAGATCCTGGAGCCGGTCCTGACCTGCGACGCGGCGCTCGCAGACGGCGCCCCGACGGTCAACCCGAACCGGCCCGACAACCGCCTCTCGGTCTCGAAGATCGCGCGCGGGGACGCCGACGCAGCACTCGCGGCGAGCGCCCACGTGGTCGAGGAGACCTTCCAGACCCAACGGATCGAGCACCTGTTCCTCGAGCCCGAGTCGGCCATGGCCGAGATCCGTCCAGACGGATCGCTCTACCTCGCGACTCAGGGTCAGGGGATCTTCGACGACCGGCGCCAGGTGGCCGCGTTCTTGGGAATTCCCGAGGACCAAGTCTTCGTCGAGCTCTTCCCATCTGGCGGAGCCTTTGGCGGGAAGGAAGACATGTCGATCCAGGCCCACGCCTCGCTCCTGGCCTGGGTGACCAAGAAGCCCGTCAAGCTGACCCTCAGCCGCGACGAGTCGATTCGAATCCACCCCAAACGGCACGCGATCCGGATGCACTACAAGGTCGGCTGCGACGAGAAGGGGGTCTTGACTGGCGTCTGGGCCCGAATGGTCGGCGACACCGGCGCCTACGCGAGCGTCGGGGGCAAGGTCCTCGAGCGCGCAGCTGGCCACGCCTGCGGCCCCTACAAAGTCGACAACGTCGACATTGAGGCGATCGCGACCCACACCAACAACCCGCCTTGCGGAGCCATGCGCGGATTCGGCGCCAACCAGGCGCACTTTGGCGTCGAGAGCCTCCTCGACGAGCTCGCCGACCGAGTCGGGATGGACGCCTGGGACTTCCGCTATCAGAACGCGTTGTCGCTGGGCGACACCTACTCGACGGGCCAAATCTTAGACAAGGCGGTCGGGATCAAGGCCACGCTCGAGGCGATCAAGCCGGCCTATGTGAAGGCGCGCGACGCCGGCAAGGCGGTCGGCTTGGCCTGCGGGCTCAAGAACACGGGGCTCGGAAACGGCGCCTTGGAGTGGGGCAAAGTCCGACTCGTGATGGAAGAAGACGGCACGATCACGCTCTACAACGGCTACACCGAAATGGGCCAGGGCCTGCTCACGATCCTGATCCAGTTCGCCGTCGAAGCGACGGGCCTCGACGCCTCGCTCTTCCACCCCAAGGTGGACGCGACCTATTCGTTGGCCGTCGGCCAAACCACGGGCTCCCGCGCGACTTTGTTCGGCGGGCTCGCCGTCCTGAGCGCTGCGGCCAAGCTCAAGGCGGACCTCGACGCTGGGAACTCCGTCGGCGACTTGATCGGGAAGGTCTATGCCGGCGACGTGCTCGTCGACGACACGACGCCGCTCGGGGCGGACGTCCCCAAGATCAAGACCCACACCACCTTCGGCTACGCGACTCAGCTCTGCGTGCTCGACGGCGAGGGCAAGCTTGAGAGCTTCGTCGCGGCGCACGACGTCGGTCGAGCCGTCAACCCAGACCTCTGCGAAGGCCAGATCGAAGGCTCGATCCACATGGGCCTCGGCTACGCCCTGACCGAGGAGCTGCCCTGCGTGAACGGAATGCCGATCACCACCAAGCTGCGTGAGATCGGCGTGCTCCGCGCCCGGGACATGCCCGAGGTCGAGGTGATCTTGGTCGAAGAGTACGAGCCCGAGGGCCCCTGCGGCGCCAAGGGCGTCGGCGAAATCGGCCTGGTCCCCACGGCGGGCGCGGTCGGAAACGCGCTCAAGCGCTTCGACGGGATCCGTCGCACGCTCCTGCCCATGAAGGACTCGCCAGCCGCCAAGGCGATCAGCGTCGGCAAGATTCGGAGCAAAATCCCACGCGAGCAGTGGAGCTGAACCACCCCTCACCCGCGTCTAGGCTCTAGGTCGTCGAGGGGCGCCTCATGGAACTGCAAGGAGACGGTCCAGACACCGCCCTCGCGCGTTTGTTGCACGCGACGCAGCGCCTCGAGTTCGAAGCGCTCCAGCGCTGCCTAACCCTCGTCCGCGCTAGCGACGAGAGCTTGGCCCGGGTCCTCGTCGGCGAGGGACTCTTGGAGGAGAGCGAACTCGACCCGTATCTGAGCAGGCTTGAGGGTGACGAAGGCGCCGCCCGCGAACTTCGGGTCGGCGAAGTCGTCGCTGAGCGCTATCGAATCGGGGCGCTCCTAGGGCAAGGGGGAATGGGCGCCGTCTATCGCGCGACGGAGCTCGAGACCGGGCGTGAGGTCGCGGTCAAGTTCCTGCTCCCGCACATGGCCGACGACCTGGACATCCAGCGCTTCGAGGCCGAAGGCCAGATCGGTGCTCACCTGGGACAGCAATCCGGCTTCGTCCCGGTCCACGCCGCAGGACTCCACCGAGGGCTGCCCTTCCTTGCTATGGGTCTGATTCGGGGCCCCGATCTGGAGGCTGTGATTGACGGACTCTCTCAGCCCGACCTAGCGCGAGTCGTGGAGCGCGTGGCTCGCACCCTCCAGACTTGCCACGACGCCGGCGTCGTCCACCGCGACCTCAAGCCCGCCAACATCCTGATCGGCGAGGACGGACTCCCGGTCGTGGCTGATCTCGGCCTGGCGCGCGCAAAGCGCCAGGAGACGCTGACCCAGACCGGCGAGATCCTGGGAACCCCCGCCTACATGGCGCCCGAGCAGCTCCTTGACGCGCGCTCCGTCGACGGTCGGAGCGACGTCTACGCCCTGGGCGCGATCCTCTATCGCGGACTCGCTGGCCGGCCGCCCTTCTCAGGGCCGTTGATCACAGTCCTGGACCAGGTCCTCTCGACGACGCCCCCCCGCCCCTCCAGCCTTCGATCCGAAGCGTCGGGCGACCTGGAAAGGGTCTGCCTCCGCGCCATGGCGAAGCGTCCTCAAGAGCGCTACCCCGACGCGCTCAGCCTGGCCGAGGATCTGGCCCGCGTCGCCTCGGGAACCGCACCCGTCCCTCCGCGACGATCGACCCGCTTGTTCCTGATCGCCACCGCCCTCGGAGTGGTTGGAGTAGCGCTCGCTCTCGCTTGGGGAGCTCAGAGTCAGGCTACGCCCTCGCCCGCAGTCACGGTGTCACCGCGCGGAGACGCCCCG
This sequence comes from Planctomycetota bacterium, assembly GCA_016765095.1. Taxonomy (GTDB): domain Bacteria; phylum Planctomycetota; class J058; order J058; family J058; genus NORP233. The sequence continues at coordinate 6,347 of JAESQQ010000680.1, forward strand.
GCAGGACACCGCAGCGCCTTGCGTTCGGCCTTCGTCGCCGCCGCCCGTGGCGAACGGTTCCGCGCCTTGCTGGAGCCAGTCGACGCGGTGGGTGCCTCGCTCGACGCGCTCAAGGCCGACGCGTTTCACGACGCTTACGCCGACTGCGCAAGGGCTCTCGCGACGGGTCCTGATCAAGACCTCCGCTTTCGAAAGCTGAGCGGCCTCCTCGGAACGCCGGCCTCGCCCCGCTCCGCTGGCCGTCCTCTGCGCAGCCGCCCGCGACCTGGAGCAACGTCGTAGAGACGAGCGATTCGAGGCAGATCTGGCCAGAGCCTGCCTCCAGTTCGACATCGCGGTCCGACCGGAAGGGCCCGTGCTCTTGCACGCGAACGTTCACTTCCCAGAGCAGACACGTGAACTCAAGTATCCCAAGGGCAGCGCGACCTACGCTTTCCTTCTCCTCTCGAAGGCCATTCCTCCGGACGTGTTCAAAGTCGGAGGACCCATCGAGGAGCGCATCCGATCACTGGCGAGGAAGGTCCTCAAGGCTCCCGTGTCGGACCTCGGCCTCCTCTACGGCTGGGAGACCGAGTATCTCCTCATCCAACTCGATCTCCGCGAGGTGGCCATCCGACGAGGCGATCCGACTCTTCTCCGCTTGAAGTTGAGCGGGCTTCGAGAACTGCTCGAGGGTCACCACGCCCCGGGTCTCCTCATCGACGTCGCCTCGGCGGAAATCGGTCAGCTTCCCCTTCAGGAGGCCCAGCAAGCCTTGGCAATCTGGCGGCGGGTCGAGCAGTCCTTCCACCGTGAGCCTTTACCCTACGGTCCCCCTGCGAGAGATCGAGAGGCCATGCATCTCAAAGCCTCCTGTCGCCTTCTCCACCACCTGATCCTCGCCGAAGAGTGGGAGGAGGCACGTAAGGTCGCTCGCCTAGCCACGGGCAAGGCCGGTCGTCCAGCGGACACCAACGGCATCCAAGCCTTGGCTGTCCTCCTCCTCGCTCAGGAGAGCCTCGCGCTCGATCCGGCCCAGACCCTCGCAGCGCTTGAGCCCCTCCTCAAACGAGCGGACAAGACGCTCCCCCTCGAGGTCGCGTACGGAAACTTCCTCGCAGCCCAGGCGCATCTCGCGCGAGGCGAGCACGCGCAAGCTGCGGCCTGCATTGCGAAAGCCCCTGACCTCACGAAGGGCAGCTGGGACCCCTGGGGAGAACTTCTCGACCAACGAATCAAGCGTTTCGCCGAGACGATCCCGAGCAAGTAGGGCCAGGGCACCGTCGGATCAGGAGACGAGGCGCATCCGGTGCTTTGCTGCGAGCTCCTCGACCTCAGCCAAGGTCGCGTCGCTGAATTTCGTGACTCGTCCGGCATCGAACAGCTCGCCCTTCCAGATCCGCCCGTCCTCGCTGGTGGCCTCAATGCTCTTCTTGTCGCCGCTGTATTTTCGAATCATGGCTGGATCCCCGTGAGGTGAGGACCCACTCTCTCGCAGGAGAGAAGCCCCCGCCAGAGAACACGTCACGCCGAGCCAAGGAAGAGCCGAGGTTGGGGCTCACTCCGGGACGGTCACGATCCCTCGCTCCTCGCTCAGCGCCCCGCTCGCCACGATCAAATCGAGGGCCGCCCCGAGCGCGCCCTTGAGCTTGCTCCCGGCTCGGTTGAACCCGAGCAGCCGACCGGCTCGCTTGACGAGGTCCTGGCGCGCGATTCGAAACTCCTTGCGAGCCACGAGCTGGAGAGCCGCGCTCAGCTCTTCGGGAGGCAGCAGCTCGACGTCGCGGGGACCCGCCTCCGTGCGGTCTCGGAGCGGAACGTCTGCGAGCCCGGCTGGCCAGAAGAACTCGCCGCGCGCGCTGGCGCCGCTC
>JAESQQ010000681.1 GCA_016765095.1 Planctomycetota bacterium
ATAGGGCCCCTCCGCAAGGCACCCTATTGGACGGCTCACAACACGCCTTGGTAGGGGCGGGGTTTACCCCCGCCCGGCCCCCAGACCTTGCCGCTCGGCCTCTCAGGAGCCTCCCGCTTCTTCCGGACGAAGATCGGGCACGGGCACGGACACGAGTCGCCTGGACCGGTGCTGCGGCGGGCCTTCGGCCCGCCTCCGCACTTCTCGAACAGAGCCTAGCCCTCAGCGCCCTCATCACTTCACAGAGCCCTTATCTACATCGCTTCTTCGGTACGCCTCCATAGCTCTTGGGCGTGCCCCGCCTCAGCGAGCAGCGAAGCCTCAGCGTTAGCGCGACGCATCCGAAGGCGCTTTGAGTAAGCCTTGGATCGTTGCGAGGAGTTCCTCGGCGACGACAGGCTTGGTCAGATAGCCAACCGCGCCCAGCTCTGTTGCCGAAGCGACCGAGTCAGGGCTCATGTCTCCCGAGAGGAAGAGGACTGGGGTCTGCTCTAAGCCGGGCTCTGCCCGGATTGCAGCGAGCAGCCCGACCTCCCCCGTGGCGGGGAGGTTGACCCCGGACACCACCAGCGCCGGCCTCACTTCTCGCGCCATCCGAATCCCAGCGGAGCCGTCTCCGGCAGTTGCAACCTCGTAGCCGTGCCTTGCTAGCAACAACTCTAGGAGCCCGCGGATCAGCGGATCCTCCTCGACGAGTAGCAACCGCACGACAGCGCGGAGGCGCCAAGCTGACCAACCAACGATCCCGACCCCAACCCCTCCAAGGAGCACGGGCACAGCGAGGGTCATTGGGTGCCAGGCGCGGGTGGCGCTCGAAATCAGGAGCCAACCAAGGCTAACTCCCAAGAACAGGATGCCGAGTTCCCGGAGGGCACGAACGTCTGCGGGCGAGAGAGGGCTAGACGCACATAGGGTGATTGGCTTTCGGAGGTAAGCCTCGAGGCCGAGCTCCAGTGGATCCTCAATCACGGGGGTTCTCCACTGCTTGGGAGGAATCACTCAGCAAGTTCGAGCAGATCCGGCGGAGGAAGTGCATTGGGGGATAGAGACTGGGATCCCGCGCCCAGAGCGTTACGCGCTGAGCAAGTTGGTTCCCCGCCAAGGAAGCGATTCCCATGTAGAGGAAGATCCCGTAGAGGCACGCCATGGGTACCATCGCTAGGAGCGGCACGAAGAAGATCGAGGCGCCTATCAAGAGGTGGATCCCCAGCCCAGTCAGTCGGTTCTCAATGACTCCTTCTGCCACGACCCTTGGGCCCGTCGGTGAGTCCTCGGCGTGGGTGGTCGAGAGCGCGCTTACGTGATTCAAGGATCGAACCGTCGCGGCGACGAGCCACGGCCAACCCAGGAGCGAGCAGAGGCCGGTGAGCACGCCTACGATCAAGAGGTCCAGGTGATAGGCGGGGCCCTTCTTCAACTGAAAGTGAGGGGAATTCACGACGCGCGCGCTGATTTGCTGATCGAGGTAGTCCACGAACGCATGCGGACACGCTGCGCTGAGCCCGATGGCGGTTGGAGCGGCTCTCTCGCGAGCTAGGATCCGCTCAAGCAAGTCTGGAGCCTTGCCCGAAGGGACAACGCCTTCATGCACCAAGCGCTCGACGAGAAGTTCGCAGACCCTGTCAATGCTCTTTGCGGCGACGTCCAGCAGGACGAAGTCCTTACTGAGGAGCTGACCTACGCGAGGTACGCGCGTGGAGCTGTGGGCGGAGATTCCGTCGACCGTCGTCACGAAGCAGGCAGATTTTTCTCTGCGAGGCGGAGCGCGAACCGCGCATCCTCCAACGACTCAGCGGCACGAAGGGACGAGAGGAGCGGTGCGTTGGCTGCGAGCTGCCCCACTCGCTCAAGCAGACGGAGTTGAGGAGGGCGCTCGGCTGGTGGGCCAATCAGGACGAAGCACAGGTCGACGGCCACCGGGTCGGTCGAACCGAACTCGATGGGAGCGTCGAGAATCCACAGTCCGACGTGCAGCCGGTCTAGTCCACAGATCGAGGACCGGTGGGGCGTTGCGACTCCATCGGAGACGGCTGTGCTCTCCTCGATTTCCCGCTCCCACAGAGCTTCCTCAATGGAAGCGCCGCTGACGGGTTCGCTCAGTTCCTCTTCGAAGCGCTGGCCGATTCTCCTGAACAAGGCCGCTCTAGACTTGATGCTCCCATCCCGGACCACTTCGACGAGGCTCAAGGCGGCGCTCAGTCTGCGCTCATGGGGGGGTGGTGCGCGTAAGAGCTCGAGGCCCGCCTTGAGTTGGACTACCGCGCAGGAGGCGCGTTCGATCAGGCAGTCCTCCAAGCCGGGCCGCAGCCAACCCAAGACACCGGCGTCGCGCGCTTGCCCGACGATCAGCAGGTCGAAACCCCTCGACAGCTGGAGAACTGCGTCCAAGGGATCTGTCGAGCGAACGACCTCAGCTCGGACAGTGCTCCCGGCGGGAACGAGGCTCTCGTGATAGGCGCGAGTGTTCTGGAGAGCCTTGGACGCCACCGAGAGCGGTATAGGGTGGCAAACGGTGACCGCGCTGCCCTCAGGTCGAGAAGGGATCTGAAGAGCCAGCTGTAGCAGGAGAGCGTCCTGCGGGAGACGGCTGGCCACGACCAAAATCCGCCTAGGGTTGGCCACCGAAGGGCCGCTACTCGCCTCGGTCGCTGCTCGGTAAACGGCCAGATTGCAGGAGGGGTGGCTGATGAACCGTCCCAGCGGATCGAAGATCCGCCGCCATGAGCACGGTCGCCAACTCATGACGACGATGTGCACTCCCGGGTCGTTCGCCCGCTGGCGCAGGACCTCCTCGCGACGGTGGGTGAGCACCCCCTCGAAGGAGCAGGTCGGGTTGTGTCGCGAAGCCCGCATCATGCGAGCTAGGAACTCAGCGTCGTGCTCACTGAACTTCCAGAACGGAGCCTGGCAGGGAACCTCTTCGATCCTGAGCACGTGGATTCGGCTCCCTGCCTCGCCCCATAGCGACGCGAGCAGGACCAGAGCCTCGAGCGGCTCTTGGTCATCGAAGACGGGTATCAGAATCGGCGCGGTGATTACACCTGTGCCGAACTGCGGCACCGGTTCAGCAGGCTGGGCCAAGTCGTCGTCGGAACTCGAGCTCTGTATTCGGGCGAAAATTGCGCCGAACCAGATCACTCCCCCTGCCAACGCCAATCCGACCCCGGGGGCTTCGAGCGCTAGGGCGACACCTAGGGTCCCAATTGCGAGAGGAACCAGGACGTGCGGACTGCCACTGAATCTCTTCAAGCGGCCTCCGCTACAGGGAGCTTCGCTCCGCTCAAAGGTGTAGCGCTCGATGCGGAACGGGTCGCGCCCCAATCCAAAAAAAAGAGGACGCCCGTGTCGATCCCCGCAAGGGAGTGCAACAGCGCTAAGCCACTTCTTCTGCAGAGGACGAGGAGGTGAGACTCCACAGGATTGCTCTCTGGCGCTCTCATAGCCCCGCTTTCGCAAGAGCGGTTTGCTCAATGATGTAGCGGCTAGAGGACCACCCTCGCCGGCGGCCCATTTTTAGACGAAGTCAACAGATCGAAAAAGAAGCATTATCCTCGCGAATTCGTCGGAAATGCCGAGCCGTTGGGCGAGGGAGGCGCACGTCGCCAGTGAACCGGGATCGCCAGCGCGCATGTCGAGTGCCTGCGGACCAGTTGACTCCCCGAGTACCTGCGCGAAACTAGCTACTCGGAAAAACAGCGTTTTCTGAGCTAAAGCCTCGGAAATCACGAGGGAGCGAGCGCGGATGCAGTGGCCTAATTTTCATCACCTCCTCTACTTTTGGACGATAGCCAGGCTTGGCACGGTCGCAGCTGCAGCCGAAGAGCTGATGGTCACCCCCCAGACCATCAGTGGTCAGATTCGCGTCCTAGAGGAGGCCCTCGGCGAGAAGCTCTTTGGGAGATCGGGTCGGAACCTCCTGCTCACTGACTTCGGCCGAGCTGTGTATGGCTACGCCGACGAGATATTCTCGGTCGGTCGAGAGCTCATGGAGTCGCTTAGAACCGGAATCTCAGTCCGTCAGTCGAGCCTGCGAGTCGGCGTGACGATCGGCATGCCGAAGCTCGTAGCTCACGAGATTCTGCAGCCGGCGCTGAGGATTGAGCCCAAGATCCGGCTCGTCTGCAGCGAGAACAGGCTCGAGGCCCTCCTCGCGGACTTGGCCACTCACACCCTCGACGTAGTGCTCGCTGACGTGCCGGTGCCCGCTCAGATCAAGGTCCAAGCCTACAATCACCTACTGGGGAAATCGGGCATCACCTTCTTGGGCAGTGGTACCCTCGCGAGGGGGTACAGGCGGCGCTTCCCTGAGTCCTTGGACCAAGCCCCAATGTTGCTACCCGTGCCTGGGACGTCATTGCGGGGATCCCTCGACCGCTGGTTCGACGAGTTGAAGATCCAGCCTAGGATCGTTGGTGAGTTCGCTGATATCGCACTACTGAAGGCTTTCGGGCAAGCAGGAGCAGGGATTTTCCCTGTTCCCTCGGTGGTCGAGGAGGAGGTCAAACGTCAGTATCGGGTTCGACACATTGGAGCTACTGACGAAGTTATCGAGCGCTTCTACGCGATATCTGTGGAGCGCCGGGTAAGGCACCCCGCGATGGCGGCGATCTGTGCGCAGGCCCGAGAAGAGCTATTCGCATGACCGATCGTTGTCCCGCGGGCGGTGCGCTTGCAGCACGCCGGGGTCAACCTCGTAGAGGCGGCAGGCGTTCTTCCAGAGCAGATTTGCGCGCTGCTCGGGGAGCTCCTCGGTCGCGATCAAGGCCTTCGCGAGCGGGATCGCCTGGTGATAGAAGGGCCAATCCGAGCCGAACAGGATTCGGTCGGGAGGTCCCTCGCGGACGACGCGCTGGACGTTGGTCAGGGACTGGCACGAGATCTCGAGGTAGACCTTCTCGTGTCGCTGGGCGAGCTTGAGGCCGGCCTCGAACTCGAGCGCGCCCGAGTGGCCGAGCACAAAGGTCGTCTCGGGGCTGAGCTCGATCGCCTTTGCGTAGCGGCCGAGCCCGCAGAGGCGTCGCGAGGCCAGCGATTCAATGCCGACCGGCCCGCAGTGCCAGGTCACGTGCATTCCGCGCTCGGCGCAGAGTCGGTAGAGCTCAAGCGCCTTGGGGTGCTCGGGCGCGACCTTCTGGACGGCGGGGTGAACCTTGACGCCCATAGCACCTGCGGCCTTCTGGGCGTCGAGCTTAGCGGCGAGGTTTCGCGCGAAGGGGTGCACGGACCCCAGGCTGATCACGGCCTTCTCGACGGCCGCGACCTCGAGATAGGCCTCGGCGTTCTTGGACAGGATCGGGAAGTCGATCGGGAGCAGGACCGAGCGAACGACGCCCAGCGCGCCCATGTCGCGGCAGAGGTTGGCGACGGTGTGGGTCGCCCGCATGCCGCGCTTGGTCACGCTCAGCGGGCCCAAGTCGAGCTTCAGGCGGCGGAGATCTTCAGGGAGGAGGTTCTTGTTGACGTAGACGTCGAGGTCCAGGCTCCGCTCGCTGGGCAGGTAGTGCCTGGTCTGCTTGTGACTGGCCCAGAGGTCGACGATCTTTGCGCGCACGAAGGCCAGCGCGAGGTGAGTGTGCACGTCGACGATCGGATCGAGCTCACCGGCCCGGCAGAGGACTCCGTCGCGAAGCTCGAAGTAGGGAAGCTGGGCGAGGTCGTTGAGCGAGTCGAAGCGTGTGCGTACGGTCGGCATGAGTCCTGGCTGGGGGCCTCAACGTTATCCGGGGCTCGGGCGAGAGCAACTCGGAGGGGGCCTAGATTTCTCCGAGCTCCGCCTCGATCAGTCTGCGGAGCGCGAAGCGCGGGAGGGCCCCGGTCCGCTTCTCGAGCAGCTCGCCGTCTCGAAACAGGAGCACGGCGGGGAGGCTCGTGATTCC